>CAZIHB010000009.1:0-14625 GCA_964538535.1 uncultured Hyphomicrobiales bacterium
GAAGAAAACGCCGAAAGATACATCCGCGCGGGCATTTCAACCGATCACGAGTGCTTTTCCATCAGCGAGGCAACAGAGAAAATTTCGTACGGCATGAAGATACTTATCCGCGAGGGCTCCGCTGCCAGAAATTTCGGCGAGCTGCACAGGCTGATCGAGCTCAGGCCCGACATGGTGATGCTTTGCAGCGATGACAAGCACCCCGACGACCTGGCCGAGGGGCATATTAACATCATTGTAAGGCGCGCCGTATCGATGGGCATCGGGCTGATGAAAGTGCTCAGGGCTGCGATAATTAATCCCGCCGAACACTACAAGCTCGATGTCGGGATGCTACGCCCCGGAGACCCCGCGGACTTCATCGAGGTGGACAACCTGACCGAATTCAACGTGATCAGCACCTATATAAACGGCGAGAAGGTGGCAGAACGCGGAAGGACCTTGATCCCGCGGCACGAGCCGTCCATCGTCAACAAGTTCAACGCCGAGCTGAAAGAGCCGTTCGAATTCAAAGTGCCGGCTTACGGGAAGATGATACGCGTGATCGAGGCAATTGACGGGGAGATCGTCACCAACGAGCTTCATTTCCCTGAAAAAGTCGTGGCGGGCAACGTGGTTTCGGATGTGGAAGCCGACGTGCTCAAGATGGCCGTGGTCAACCGCTATCGCAACACCAGGCCCGCGCTCGGCTTCATAAAAAATATCGGGCTGAAGCGCGGCGCCATCGCCTGCTCCGTGGCTCACGACTCGCATAACATCATCGCCGTCGGCACTTCCGACGCGGAGCTCTGCAATGCCGTCAACGCTGTCATCAGGGCAAAGGGAGGCATGGCAGTGGTGGATGGCGGCAGGGAACTGCTCTTCCCGCTGCCCGTGGCAGGTATCATGAGCACGCTGGAGGGCCGCGAGGCCGCGAGGCAGTACGGCCTGGTGCAGGCAGCTGCAAAAGAACTCGGCTCCGGGCTGAAGTCACCGTTTATGACGCTTTCATTCATGGCTTTGCTCGTGGTGCCAAAGTTAAAGCTGAGCGACAAGGGATTGTTCAACGGGGAATCATTCAGGATGACAGACCTGAACGTCTGATGCTGCCGGCACATTTTTCGCCTTATACATATAAAAAAGAGGGCGCGATTGTTTTTTCTTTGCGATAATATATTTTTTTAGCATATTTTCAGCCTTGGGCAAAGGAAAAAAATTTTTGCTACAAAAAGGGCCGCCTGTTTTCTCTCTCTCTAATTTCGGGCGGCCCTGATTATTTTCCATATAAGGCTTTCAGGCTTCTTTCAACCGGCCTTCTTCACCGGCACACGAAGCACAGAGCGCCCTGCAAACACCCCGAACCCGTCCCCCTTGACGTTCCATATCGGATTCTCGCCCCGCGGGCCGAATATGTCATCGCCTTCCATGCCCCTGCCCTTGGTGGAGTAATAGGCATAGAACTGCACATCGTAAACCTCCAGCCGGAGGAAGTCTATCACCGTGTTCTTTATCGACTCTTTATCGGGCAGGCTCGCGAACGTTGATGCCATCACCACCCTCACCAGACCGTCCGCCCCGGCATTGCGGTTCAGATATATCGTGTAGTAGTCCGGGTAGCGGATGGATGTGTCGCACATGTAATTACCTTTGCCGTACTGCTGGCACGAGCCCATATAGCAGACCTGATCCTCGACCGGTTTGAACAAGATGAGGTAATCAACTGTGTAGAGGCCGTAGATGTCAGGATATGCTGCAGTGTCGAGCGTGTATTTTTCGGGCAGCAGGGGCATATGCGTGGATGCTGTGCAAGCCATGCCTTTCCAGCGCACGTTCAAACTGTAGGACTTGCCGGCTGCCGGAACAAGGCCCCGGCATGAATAAAGCCCGGCACTGTCATATTCCAGTTTATATTCTCTGCCCTCGCAGCTTATGCGGGCATCGGCATCGCGTACCCATGCCATGGAATCGATTGTGCTGCCCTGCGGCGGCAGAGTCCTTTCTATTGCCACCCCGTCAAGCGGCTTGCCAGTTTCCAGAATGCACCTGACGACGAGCTGCTCTTTATACGGGAGGTTAACACCGTCAATTGTTTCTTCGCACGCGCCAAGCAGGGCCAGCAGAAGCGGCAAAGCGGAGATCAATATTATTTTTCTAAATATTTCAGTCTTCATCGCATTCTCCATGGGGTTAAAACTTAAAACTCAATCCGAATGTCGGAATGACCGGGAAAAGGGTTAACTGCTTCACTTCCAGCCTGTCCGTCTCATAATTTTTATCGAGATACCACATGAAGGGGTTCCTGTGGTTGTAAGTGTTATATATACTGATGTTGAATTCATATGGCAGCCCGAACCAGGAGAATTTGCGTATCAGGTTCAGGTCAAGCTTGTGGAATGCAGGCAGCCTGTATTGGTTTTTTCCGCTGTAATTATAGCGATACTCATAGCCGGAACTGAAAATCTGGTCGTAGGGATCATCATTGGATAGTTTGTATATGCCGTCCGGCATCGTGAATGCCTGCCCTGTGCCGTAAACCCATGAAGCGCCGACCTCCCATTTTTTCCCGAGCTCGCAGGTGAGCACCACGCTTATGTCGTGCCTGCGGTCATAACGGGGCGGATAGCTTTCACCGCCGTTTATGGCAGGAAAAGTTCTGTCGGTCCATGCCAGTGTATAACCTATCCATCCAGTGAAAATACCGACCTTTTTATTGAGAAAGAACTCGAACCCAAGGGCATTGCCGCTGCCATCCACGAGCTGCTGCTCGAGCGGCACAAACGAGCCTGCCTGCATATCGGATAGCTCGCGGTACTCGTGCAGTCCGGTCATCTTTTTATAATATGTCTCGAAAGAAAAGAGATAATCGCTGCCGAACGGAGTATATTCCAGGCTGAGAGTGGCCTGGAAGCTTCGCGAGGGCTTGATCAAACTTGTGGACGGGAACCATAGGTCGGTGGGGAGGGGGATGTCGTTGCGAGTGAGCAGGTGGAGGTACTGGTTCGCTATTGCCGCGGAGAGGCTCAGCTTCACCTTGTCGCTGAGGAAGTAGCTCGTGGCAAGGCGCGGTTCCAGATTGAAATAGCCGCCACCCGAGAAATAAAATGCCCTTGCACCGATATTCGCCGACCAAAGCGGGTTGATCTGCCATTCATCCTGAAGGAAAACCGACCCCTCGAAGGAGTGGAATTTCCTGTCGTCAAGCTTTTCGCCGAATCCCGTCACGAGGTCGAACGAGGCATTGGAATTGAACTCGTGGAAAATCCCTTCCAGACCGGCCTTGATTGTGTGGCTCTCCGCCGGGAAATACTGCACTTCGCCGCGGAACATATAGTCCCGGATCCGCGAGATGGAATTATAATTATCCGATTTATCCTTTGAATCAAACATCGAGGCTTCGAACTTGTAGTCGGTGAAGATGAAGGAAAAATTCGTGAAGAGCGAGGGAGAAATTATATGCATCCATCGGATATTCGCCGTGGAGTTTCCCCAGTCTATGCCGAAATTGAAAGTTCCCTGATTGCCGTCAGGGCTGTCGAGCACGTCCCGGCCGAAATAGCCGCTGACGAAGAGCTTATCGTTCTCGGAAAGTTTATAGTTCACTTTCGCGTTCAGGTCGTAAAAATAATAGTTCGGGGCTTCATCGCTGTCAGGGGCATACTTAAGCAGAAGATCAAGATACATCCTCCTGCCCGATATCATGAAGGTGGCGTCGTCGTTAACAGGGCCCTCCAGTGCCAGCCTCGAGCTGATCAGCGATATTCCACCTGAGCCGGAAATCTTTTCTTTTGTCCCCTCTTTCATCGATATATCAAGCACCGAGGACAGGCGCCCGCCGTATTCCGCGGGAAAGGCCCCCTTGATCAGCTTTATGTCGCGTATGGCATCGGTGTTGAATGTGCTCAGGAAGCCGCCAAGATGCGAGGGGTTATATACGATCACGCCGTCGAGCAGAGTCAGGTTCTGATCTGGCGACCCGCCGCGCACGTAGAGCCCGCTGGAAACTTCGGAGCTTTGCTTTACCCCGGGCAGCAGCTGCAGCGTGCGGAAAATATCAGGCTCTCCGCCGATCACCGGCATCTTCCGGACAATATCGGTCGGCACGCTAACAGTGGAGATCGTGCTTGTCGGCGAGGCTTCTCTCCGTCCTTCCACGGTCACCTCCGTGAGCCTGACGTCCATGGAGTTGATCTCAATTTTGATTTTTTTCTCTTCGCCCTGCCCGAGGCTTACTTCTTTGCGGCAGGTTTCATAGCCCACGCCGCGCGCCTCGATCACATAGCTGCCGGCGGCAAGCTTCGGAATGGAAAAAAAGCCGAATTTGTTCGTGTAAGCTCCCCTGAAGGGCTTCGCGGGAGTGCTGCCGTTATAAAGCACCACCGAAATACCGATCACTGCTTCGCCGGACCTCCTCTCCGAGACGGTGCCGGCCAAAATGGAATTGGACTGAGCTGAAGCCTTGCAGCTGGTGAAGACAGAAATAATCAAAAGAAAAATGCAGAATGTCTTGTTCATACCGGTCCTTATATGGCTCACGAATCATAAAATAACGTGATAATCATCAATCGTCGCTGCCGAGATGTTACGATCCCTGCCGTTGTCGTGGCAAAGCAGGCAGCGCGCGCGATCTTATTTTACGTTATATGCACTGATATGTCAGACAATTTTTTCAAAAATTCGATTCATGAACCGCCGCAATATTATAAATAATTATCAGACCCGCAATTTTTTTTATAAATAAAAGTGCCTCCGGGCTCCGCGCGGCAAAGCCGGCTAAAGCGGGGAGGCAACATGATTTTCAGCATCCGTGTTTTCTGATCGGAATATTCTTTTCCGGCCGATCCGGGATCTACGGCATCTCAAGTGCCACGAACTGGTTTCTGTCCTTGTATTTCACCTGCAGCAGCACCACGTCGCCCTTTGATTTGGAATCGAGGAGCTTCTCCAGCTGCTTTGTCGAAGTGATCTTCTCGTCATCAGCCTTCGTGATCACCCCGCCCTGGAACAGGCCGCGGTCTGACGCCACGCCGAAACGTTTCACGTTCGAGATCATAACGCCGCTCTTCACGTCATATTCTTCCTTCACCTTGCTGTCGAGCGGCACCACGGAGAAGCCGAGTTTATCGAATTTCACGGGCTCTGCCGAATCGGGCGAATCCTTCGATCCGGATTCGTCGCTCGCAATTTCATCCTTCGAATCTTTGTTCTGAGCCTCGAGTTCGACTGTTTTCACAATTTTCTTCTTGTCGCGCCACAAGGTGAGCTTGATTTTTTCGCCGGCCCTGTGCAGAGCGATCTTGTTCTGCAGCTCGTTCGATGTCTTAACGGGAGCGCCGTTTATCTCAAGAATGACGTCCATCGGCTCGAGCCCTGCTTTCTGGGCGGGGCTGTCCTTTACGACATCGTGAACCACCACGCCTTCAACTTTATCAAGGCCCAGCTTTTTGGCGAAAACTTCGTCAATGGTGCGGATCTGCACTCCGACAAAGCCTCTGTCGATTTTGCCGTTATCAATCAGATCTTCAATCACAGCTTTGACAAGGTCGATCGGAATAGCAAATCCATAGCCGACAAACGAACCGGTGCTCGTCGCGATGGCAGCGTTGATGCCCACGAGGCTGCCGCTGAGGTCGAACAATCCGCCGCCGCTGTTGCCGGGATTAATCGCGGCGTCAGTCTGGATGAAATTCTCGACCGAGTATGAGCTGCGCTTGCCGCCCGGGTTGATTTCCCCCCTGCCAATGGCACTGACTATGCCGTTTGTCACCGTGGAGTTCAGCCCGAGCGGGTTGCCGACGGCAATAACCATTTCACCTACCCTGACCTTCTCGATGTCCGCGAAATGGGCAACGGGCAGATCTTCGGCATCTATTTTAATCACGGCGAGGTCAGTCAGGGGGTCCCTGCCTATAAGCTTCGCCGGGTAGTCTTTTTTATCATTCAACGTGACTTTAATGCCGTCTTTTGCAGCATTTTCCACCACGTGGTTATTAGTCACGATATACCCGTTGGATGAAACAATAACGCCCGACCCGCTGCCGCGCATTTTCCTGTCCTCGTCCGGCATCTGGAAAAACCGGAAAAAATCACCAAACGGGCTGTTCTCGTCTAATCCCTGCGAACCCTTCACCGCGTCGCCTTCCACGCTTATTGATACTACCGTCGGGATCACCGCGTTGCTTGCCGCCACCATCGCGTCATTGATTGCCTGCACCGAGGAATTCACCACGACCGGGGCATTCTTCGCCCCGATCTCGGGCGCCTCCGCCGCGAAAAGAGATGCTATCCATCCCGGGCTGAAATTTGTCACGAGTAGTATGCCCAGTATGATACCTATTCCGGTGTAAACTGTCTTTTCTGCCAGATTCTTTTTCATATAATGCCTCCCTAAGATGATCACTTGAATTTTCACACATTGTTTTACGATGTTAGAAAAAAAATGTTGCACGAAAGCTTAAATTCCGCGAATAATCTTCTTCCTGAGCTGCTTATCGGCAAACGTTTTTCAAAATTAGCAGAGAAAATTGAATTGATAAAATTCTTTCCGGGGCGCCGTGGCGGAAACTTTACAATATACAACTTTTAAAAGAGTTATAGAATGCAGGTAAGCAGTATTAAATGCGAGGCTGAAAGCATCCGGGAGGTCTGACACATGAGGCAAGACATTTACCCTGCAACTTTCAGAAAAATATCTCCCGGGCGCGGCATCCGGGCGGGCACGCGAAAACGCACGCTTGAATGGCGCATTAAGGATTCTGCCCGGGGCACCCCGCGGGCGAAAAAAGGCAATTTGTGCCTCGCCGTCGCAATATTGCCCCTGTCGCTGCTGCTGCAGGTATCAAATAGCGAAGATAACCCCGCCTTTGAGATCACCCTGATCGTGCTCACGATACTGTCCATTGCCCTGGCGGCTTCGTTGTGGCGGCTTTACTCGGCGAATAAAAAAATCAACGCCAGGCTCTCCGAAATGAACTCCCTGCTGCAGCAGCAGTTCAGCTTCCTGCAGCTGCTCATCGACAGCATACCCAACCCCGTCTTCGTGAAGGATGTCGAGCTGAATTATATAATATGCAACAATGCATTCGCCAAATTCACCGGAAGGACGAAAGAAGAGCTTCAAGGCAGGACGGCGTTCGATTTCGCCGAGCGGGAAACCGCCTTCATGACGCAGAAAATGGACATAGAGGTGCTGAGCATGAATGAAGTCATGAAGTACGAGGCCAAGGTGAAGGATGCCGATGGAAACCTGAGGGACATGATATTCTACAAAACAAGATTCCGTGAAGGCAACGGCCTTATCGGCGGCATCATCGGCGTGATGCTCGACATCACCGACCGTAAGCAGGCCGAGGAATCAATTGTTCAATCGGAAAGAACGCTCAGGGAACTGAACGAGGCAAAGGACCGCTACCTGAATATAATAAATAACGAGATAAGCGGCGCGATGAAGTACCTCATCACAACTCTGCCGCCCGAGATCACGCTCGGCCCCGTGAGGGCGCAGTGGCTTTTCATTCCGTCAAGCCAGCTTGGCGGCGATTCGTTCGGCTATCACTGGATTGACGAGGACAACTTCGCGATATATCTCCTCGACGTCAGCGGCCACGGTATCGGGGCATCGCTCCACTCGATAACGATCATGAACATACTGAAGCTCGGCAACGTGGGCAACATCGGCACCATTAATCCCAAGGAACCCGCGCGCGTGCTTGAATACCTGAACCAGAACTTCAGCATGGAAGAGCACAACAATCTGTTTTTCACCATATGGTACGGGGTTTACAACAAGAAAACAAGACTCCTGCGCTTTGCAGGCGGCGGGCACCACCCGGCGCTTCTATTCGACAGGGACGGGGGGGTAAGCAGGCTCACCACGCCGAACTGCCTTATCGGCGCTTTCAGCGAGGCCATGTTCGTGGAGGGAGAGACAACGGTAGAGTTTGGCTCCACGATGTACATATTCTCCGACGGTGCATTCGAGATATTCCAGCCCGACGGCAGGCTGTGGGGATTCGACGAGCTTTGCAATTTCATCACGAGGGAAAGAATCTACGAGAACGGCAATATTGCGAGGATATACGTCAAGGCCATCGAGATCAGCACGGAATCGGGCCTGCGCGACGATTTCTCGCTTCTTGAAATATCTTTCGACAGGGACAACGTTTTTTCACTGAAGGCAATGCCGCTGCAAAGCAACTGAGAGCCGGATCCGAGCCGGCGGGAGCTTGAGAATGATGCCGAAAAATTCGCGCGCAGGGACTAAAACAAAATAATTGCTCAATAATTTAGTATATTGAACGATAATAAAAATTGTGCAGTATTAATCAATTATAAGTGAGTTGTTATGTCAGTTTATGATACTCAATCCGACAATGAAGAGGATTTCCTCGAAGACAGTGAAGATGCCCTTAAAGATAAGTACCTTACGTTCAACATAGGCGGCGAAGTCTATGGAATAGCAATCAGATACGTACTGGAAATCATCGGCATCCAAAACGTCACTCACTTGCCCGACCTCCCTGTTTACATCAAGGGTGTGATTAACCTGCGCGGCAAGGTTATCCCCGTTATAGACGTCAGGCTCCTCTTCAAGATGCAGGAAATTGACTATGGCGCCCGCACCTGCATCATTGTCATCCAGCTCGAGAATTCCAATTTCGGGCTGATAGTCGATTCGGTCTCGGAAGTTCTTATGATCCCCGCCGAGAACGTGGATATGCCCATCAGGAAAGGCCAGATACAGGGCAGGAATTATATTAGCGGCATAGGAAAAGTCGGGGACCAGGTGAAAATTCTCCTGGACATGAACACTTTGTTTTCCGAAGAAGAATTATCAAAGATGACAGAGAGCGCTTAAATAAAAGAAAAAAACGGAATCACCAAAACCAACGGAGCTATCATGAAAATCAGTATCAGACTTTCGCTGGGTTTTGCAGCCATGGCTGCCATTTTGCTGATTGTGGGCATATTGGCCTATATTAACCTTAACAATCTGAAGGATAATATCGAGGTTGTTGTTAAAAGGGCTTATCCGCAAACCGTCAGGCTTAACCAGATCATCGATATCGCGAACATAAGCGCCATTAACTCGCGCAATATCATTCTTTACACCGACACTGCATCCATGAAGAGGTATAAAAAAATCATCGATGACGCTGTAATAACCAACAACGCCAATTATGACTCCATAAAGGTCTATTTGGATACTGATGAAATGAAAGCCACTTTCGAAAAGCTCCAGACGGTAAGGAAACATTATGGGGAAACAAGGAACAAAGTGGTTGAATACGGCTTCGCGAATAAAAACGCTGAAGCCACCGCAGCACTGCAAAACGAGATGGCCCCGGCCCAGGAAGCATATATCGATCAAATCACCCGGCTGAAGGGAATGTTTGAAAAGCAGATGAACCAGGCCGGCGAATCCACAGTCAGCTCCGCGGGCTCGGCCATAACGACCATAATCATCGTCATCATTCTCGCGATAATTATTGCGGTCTTCATCTCCTTCTTCATCACCCGCTCTATCACCAAGCCGATCAACGAGGCAGTAGGGGTGGCTGACAACATTGCCCAGGGCAATTTCAAAATTGACATCGACACGAGCCGAAATGATGAAACGGGACTTCTGCTGAAATCGATGAGTACAATGGTGGATGTGCTGGGCACGTTCATCAAGGACGTGATTGATCTTTCGAGCTCCATCTCCAACGGCCACCTTGACGTGCGTGCCGAAGCAGTTAAATACAAAGGCGAATACAAGACGCTCGTCAGCGGCGTGAACGGCACGCTCGATGCAGTGATCAAGCCACTCAACATGACTGCCGAGTACGTTGACCGCATTTCCAAGGGAGATATTCCGCCAATCATTACTGACGAATACAAAGGCGACTTTAACGAGATTAAAAACAATATCAACATGCTGATAGATTCGCTGAACGAGACCACCCGCATAGCCGTGGAAATTTCGAAGGGCAGTCTCGACAACGATATCAAGCCGCGCTCAAAATCCGACAACCTGATGATATCTATGCAGGAAATGACTAACGCCATCAGGCTGCTCGTCCGCGATGCCAACGTGCTTTCACAGGCTGCGATTAATCAGCAGTTCGACACCAGGGCCGACGTCACGCGGCACTTCGGCGAATTCCGCAATATTGTGGCCGGAGTGAACAACACGCTGGACGTTGTCGTTGACAAGATGTTCTGGTACGAATCCATTATCGATTCGGTGCCTTTCCCGATTCACGTCATCGACAATGATATGAACTGGGTATTTCTGAACAAGGCCTTCGAGAAGCTGCAAGTGGAACAGAAGAATATCAAGGATAGAAAAGATGCAATCGGCAAGCCTTGCAGCACTGCCGGCGCGAACATATGCAACACGGAGAATTGCGGCATCAAGCAGCTGCACAAAGGCAAGGGAGAAACTTACTTCGACTGGTGCGGGATGAGCTGCAAGCAAGACACATCCTACCTGCACAACGCTAAAGGAGAGAAAATCGGCTACATTGAGGTTGTGCAGGATCTGACTGCCATGATCCGAAACAATGAATACACGAACAAAGAAGTTACGCGCATGGCTCATAATTTGGATCTGCTCGCCAAGGGAGACTTCGCATTCAAAATGGAACTGACCGAAGCTGACGTGCACACTCAGGAATCCAGGAAAAAATTTGAAGTAATTAATAAAAGCCTTGCAGACGTTAAGTCGGCTATCAGCCTTTTAATCACAGATTTTGAATCGTTGAGCCAATCGGCTCTTGCCGGCAATCTTAAGCAACGAGCCGACGTTAAAAATCACAAGGGCGACTTTGCCAAAATCGTGGACGGCATAAACAAGACTCTCGATGCACTGATCGCCCCTGTCAACGAGGCAGTGGAATCACTCAAGCTAATGGCTGAAGGCGATATGACCCATGCAATCACCGGCAACTACAAAGGCGACCTTGCCACGCTTAAGAACGCGCTGAACGGCACGCTCGACTCGATCAACGACATACTCTCGCAGGTGCGCTCCACGGTTGACGAAGTGACAAGAGGCTCGATGCAGGTTTCGGATGCCAGCACGGCACTATCACAGGGAGCCACGGAGCAGGCTGCCTCGCTCGAGGAAATCACGAGCTCCATGTCCGAGCTTGGATCGCAGACGAAAACCAACGCGGAGAATGCCAACCAGGCAAAAGTGCTTGTTTTCGAGTCGAAGAATGCCGCGGAAAAAGGCAATAAAGAGATGGAACAGCTGAACAACGCCATGAAGGAAATCAACGACTCGAGCAAGAATATATCCAAGATTATAAAAGTGATCGACGAGATCGCCTTCCAGACGAACCTTCTCGCGCTTAACGCGGCAGTCGAGGCAGCCCGCGCCGGGCGCCACGGCAAGGGGTTCGCCGTCGTGGCGGAGGAAGTCCGCAACCTGGCGGCACGCAGCGCCACAGCAGCGAAAGAGACGTCGGACATGATCGAAAACAGCATCAAAACTGTGGAAACAGGCTCAATACTTGCCGGCCGCACGAAAGAATCGCTGGATGAAATCACGCGGTCATCGGTGCGCTCCGCGGATATCGTCGGCGAGATCGCAGTTGCCTCCAACGAGCAGGCACAGGGCATATCTCAGATAAACGAGGGCCTGGCCCAGATTGATAAAGTGACCCAGACAAATACCGCCAGCGCGGAAGAATCCGCCTCGGCAGCCGAAGAGCTGTCGAGCCAGGCCAACCAGCTGACGAGAGTGATCGCGAAATTCAGGCTGAGGTCACAGTCCCGGGAATACGAGGAAACCACATACGAGTCTTTCCATCGCCAATCAGCGCTGAAGGGCGGGCAGAAATCAAAGCGGCTGGCTCCAGGCGGACAGGAAGGGCGCGAAACGGCGCACCTGAACCCCAGGGATATTATAAAGCTGGACGAGGATGATTTCGGCAAGTATTAGTTTTTTGATTATCTTTCGGGCTCTTATCGAAAGCTGCCGGGGCGGTATCAAAAAGCAATATTATCACATTTGCCTTTTGAAATTAAAAGGCAGCGGGTGTTTTGAAAAACGAAAAGTGCATTGAGTGATGTAGGGACATGGCGCGCCGTGTCCCTGCATTTTATTGGCAGGCGCATCTTTATTTTTTATTAACGGACCCCATGGATATGATTAATAATCTGCTTCATCATTAACAGCTTGGATGTATTGCTCCGGGCAGGAGAAATAAAATGCAGCAGCTCATGCCTTATGTCATCACAATCAGCCGGCAGCTCGGGTGCGGGGGCTCCCTTCTGGGCAGGCGGCTTGCCGAGAATCTTGGCTTTTTCTACGCGGACCGCGAGATCATTTCAAAAGCTGCCGAACAGCTCTCGATCCTCGAGCACGAGGCCGAAGCGAGAGATGAGAAGACATCGTCCTTCTGGAACACTTTTTTTCAGTACAGGGCATTCACTGCCGATATGTCCGTTCCGCAGAGATTATACTTTCCGACGGATCTCGAGCTTTTCGAGGTCGAATCCGATATAATCCTTCGCATGGCCGAGAAGCATTCCGCGGTGATCATCGGCAGGTGCGGCTTTCACCTGCTTCGAAATTACCCGAACCATTTGAGCATCTTTCTGCACGCGAGTGAAGAAACAAGAAGAACAAGCGTGAAAAAAACGTTTGAAGTGTCCGATGAGGAGGCAGCCAAAATCATTGCAAAAAATGACAAGGAAAGAGTCTCTTACTGCAGATCCTTCACCGGGAAGGACCACAATGACGCGCGGAATTACCACATGACTTTCGACACCGGCAAGATCGGGATCGACACCGTGCTAAAACTGATTCTGGCTTATGTTGAAATTCATTGGGGAGGCCCGGGTGCCGGTTAGAAAGCCCGAAGGGAATCAATAAAAAATTGCGCTGCGCGGCTGGCACGCGTCACCCAAACATAATAAAAAGGCCCGGATCAACTTGCCGGGCCTTTCATTTTTGCCTGAGCGGGCTCAATATTCCGCGGGAAGGGCAAGAAGCTCGTCGTAGCGATAGACGGGGCCGTCCTTGCAGACGTAGTTGCTGCCCACCATGCAGTGGCCGCACTTGCCAATGCCGCATTTCATCCTGTTCTCGAGAGTCGTGAATATATCCTCATCCTTGAAGCCCATCTTCTTCAATATGGGCAGGGAGAGCTTGATCATGATCGGCGGCCCGCAAACGATGGCAATGGTATTCTCGCTCTTCGGCGCCACCTTCTCCAGTATCGTCGGCACGAAGCCAACTTCGCCCTTCCAGTCGGGAGTGTCGCCGCCGGGATCAACTGTGAGCACAAGATTCACGTCGCCCCTGTTTTTCCATTCTTCCAGCTCGTGCTTATAGACAAGATCCTCCACGGTGCGCGCGCCGTATAGTATAGTGATATCCTTGAACTTGTCCCTCAGGTCGAGCGCGTTCCAGATCACGCAGCGCAGCGGGGGCAGCGCGATTCCGCCTGTTATGAATATCAGGTTCTTGCCGTGCCAGTCATCAATGGGGAAAGTGTTGCCGTAAGGGCCGCGGAAGCCCACTATGTCTCCCTCCTCGCAGGCGCCGAGGGCTGAGGTCACCCTGCCGACCTCGCGGAACGTGCATTCTATGTATCCCTTACGTGTGGGGGAGGAAGCAATGCAGAACGTGCTTTCGCCCTCGCCGAACACCGAGTATTCACCGAACTGGCCCGCCTTGAAAGCGAATTTTTCACCTTCTTCTTCATTGACGAAGGCCAGCTTGAATGTGCGTATGCCCGGGGCTTCCTCTGTGATTTTTTCAATTCTCATCAGGTAAGGCACGTACATGTTTCCGTTTAATTCCATATCACATCTCCCCGATTAAAGCTAAATTTTCCAAAATATTCATTCCCGCGGGGCACATCCTTATGCACCTGCCGCATCCGACGCAGCTAACCTCGCCGAGATTTTCCACGGAGTATTTAAACTTGTGGAAAATTCTGTGCTTCCAGCGGCTGCCCTGCTCCACGCGCGGGTTGTGCCCCGAGGCGTGAAGGGTGAAAAGCGGCTGGGCGCAGGCGTCCCAGTTCCTCAGGCGGGTGCCGCCGTTGGGGCTGCTCTCGTCCTGAATATCGAAACAAGTGCAGGTGGGGCACACAAACGCGCAAGTGCCGCAAGCTACGCAAGCCAGCGAGGCTCTTGCCCAGATGGGGGAGTCGTAAGCCTTTTCCACCTTGGCCTTGATTTCCTCCGGATCGAATCTCGGCGCGGGAGCGGCGAGAAACCCGTCCTTGTTCACGGCTTCAGACTCAGCAAAATGCCTGGAATTTGAGTCAACGAGCTTTTCGCCCTTTTCCGTGTTGATTTCAACGAAGTACGTTCCGTCATTCATCTCCGTCAGCAGGATGTCTGATCCACCGGTGCTGCCGGGATTGAGCCCGACGGACGTGCAGAAGCAGTAATCGTCGCATTCCTTGCAGGAAAGCCCTACAATCGCGGTGTGCTCAATTCTTTTCCTGAAGTGATAATCAGGATTTTCGCCAAGGAAGAAATGCCTGAGGTAGTCGAATGCCGCCGCGTCGCACGGGCGCAGGCCGAAGATCACGACGTCGCGCGGCTGCCCGCCGGCGTGGTTCATTATTATCTCGCCGCCATGCCGGACATAGCTGAAAAGCTCCTCGCAGCGGGGAAAAACCGCCGACTTGGCCGACA
>CAZIHB010000010.1:0-14454 GCA_964538535.1 uncultured Hyphomicrobiales bacterium
TCGGGCTTCCCGGTCACAGCTTTTGCAGGCGCTGCCTTTTTTTCGGGCGCGGGAATCTCGGGGATTTCTTTGCTTTTTGCCGATTTATCATGGTTATCATATGCTTTTGAGAGAGCATCATATTTTGCTTTCTCATTCTTATCCTTTATCTTTTCTTTTGTCTTGGTTTTAGCCTTTCCCTCCGGTGTTGCGGATGGTTTGTCAACGGGCTTTTCGGCGGGTTTTGCATTTTTAATTTTTTCTGCCGGAACCTTCGTATCAGATGCTTCGGGCTTGGAAACCGGCTTCTTCCCGGAAGCAGGCTTATCTGTTTTAGCTTTTGCATCCGGTTTATTATTGGCAGCAGGAGTGGCGGCAGGGGCGGCCTTCGCCGGCACGGCCTTCGCCGGCACGGCCTTATCCTTTAAATTATTGCCCGGGATCATCTTTTCTGGCTTATTGGGGTTGACTTTTTTCGCGAATGGGTCCTCGGGCGGCAAAGGTTTTTTTGTTGTTCCCGAAGCCTTGGCTGCCTGCGCGTCCGAAGCATTGCCTTGGATCCATCCGCTTCTCAGCCCGGCTTTCTTAAGTATTGAAGGCATCGCAGCTTTTGCTTCTTTGGCGGATTGATAGTTCCCGACCGAAATTCTATATTTTGTGCCTTTTTCCGGAATATCAACCTTCACGACGGTGGCTTCGATCCCTTTGGCTTTCAGTTGCTCAATAAATTGCCCGGCTGAGGATTCGCTGGAAAGCGAAGAAATTATCACACTATAATTGCCTGATTCATCTGCTGAGAGTTCACTATTGCCCTGTGCGGCCAGGAAGATAAAGCTTGCAGCCGCTAAAATAAGTAGTCTTTTAAACATTTCTTTCTCCACTAACCAATCATTATATAATCAAGCATGGGAACAGCAAATACTGCGCCAGTTTTTTATTATAAATAAAAAATGGATTCTATTATTACGTAACTATATTAATATCAATCAAATTTAAGTACCGGAAAAGTATAAACGCCCGCGTAGGAATGGATGACTATGAAATATGCCCCAACGGGAAGCCCGGAGAGGTCAAGCTCAGTTTCTTTTTCCATGCCCGGCATGACGTCCGAAGTGATTGATTGCCTGGCTATGCCGGTGCTTGAATAGAGCACGACCCTGATTCTTTCCGCGAAATGGCCTTTGAAACGCACCTTGATGTAGCGGCCGGCCGGCTGGGGCGACAAGTTGACCGATGGAGTCAATCCATAGGATATTGTTCTTAGATTCTGAGCGCAAACGGGCAAGAGCCGGAGTGAGCCATTTTCCGTCTTGATTGTCGGCCCTTTTTCGATCCATCTGAAGTAATTAATGCTTATCGGGTGAAGCAGCGTGTCGCAGAGCAGCGGGAGTCCCTCGATTGAGTGTATGACGGTTTCGCCCTCGCTTATGGATGGAATTACACCGGAAAAAGTAATCTTAAGCTTGCCTGAATCCTCAAAAGCCGTATCATATTTTCCTGTCGGGCTGAAACACTCCGCATCCGCCACAATCTCCGATTCGAAACCGAGGGCGGAATATTCGGCACCTCTGCCCTGAGCTGCGGCAACTATCGGGATAGTAAATCCTGCGGCTCCCGGTAAACTCGTCAACCCCGGTATTTTAATCAATACAATTCCGGGATTGGATGCAGAAATGAAGACGAACCGGGTATCGTGGCACGGGGACGAGAGGGTGATAATTATTCTATTGTGATAATCGAGACTGAACGTTCCCGACAAGCGAATTGCAAGAGTATCGGAGCTGCCCGGGAGCAAAATATGCTGCCTGTAATTACCTTTCAGGCTGAATAGCGTATCATTTTTTTCTATGTATATAGAATCAATTGCAAGAGGGGTTAAGCCTTTGTTAGTTATTATCAGCGTTGTGTCGTAAATGCCGGATTGCGGTAAGCCGCTGAATGATATTGAGTCCGGCGCTGCAAATCCTGCATCGATAAATTTGATGCTGACAGCCGCGGTGGAGGGGCAGGCATCCGGTGATTCGACGGTAAGCGAGTATAAGCCCTCGGCGGATGCTTCGATTGAAGCAGTTTTTGAACCATTGGACCAATGATACGAAAAGTTCCGGTCCGTTGTGTCCGGCGATAAAATAATCTTGCTGCCCCTGCAGATCCGTATCGTGTCAGATTCCGCAATTTTGAAGCTTATCGGGGCACCCCGGAAGATTTCGACTGAGTCCGTGGAAATGCAGCCTCCGGGCGACCCTGCAAATAAAATATATTTTCCGGCGGTGGTTATTGCCCTGACGGGGCCTCGCGCACCGTCGGCCCATGAGTATTCGACTTCGGGATCGGGGTCTTTCTGCTCAAGAACCACAGTGTCTCCCGGGCATAGAATTATTGAGCTCGTGCTGATTTTTGCAATAGGACGCGGGTAGGCGAGCACTATAACAGAGTCCTCGGTGAAGCATCCGAATTCATCGGTTGCGGTGACGGAATACTTTCCGCCTTTCCGCACAGTGAGGCTCGTGGCGGGAACGCCGTTGTTCCACCTGTATTCCACTCCTTCCACAGGATTGAGCACAGAGAGAGTCAACGTGTCGCCATCACAGATTTTCACAGTATCTCTGTGCGACAAGGTTAATTTTGGACGCTGCTTTTCAAAAATTTCGATCGTGTCGCTGCCGCTGCATCCGCTCTTGCTTTCCACTTTGACGAAGTATCTGCCTGGAGTACTGACTTTTATAAGTCTTTCTGTTTCGCCCGTGGACCACAAGTAACTGTAGTTACTGCCTGAGGGGGAGACTTCGAGCGTGGCGTAAGAACCGCTGCAAAAGAATTTCGAAGCAGAAATATTCACATCAAGAACGTTAGAAACCGAGATTTTGACAGAATCCACAGAAAGGCAGCCAATGGAGTTGACGGCAAAAAGACTATAAAAACCGGATTTCCTTACAGTGATTGATTGAGCTGTGTCGCCGGTTGACCAGTAGTAAAGCGTGTTCTTCCCGGGGTGAAGCGGGGAGAGCGTGATGCTGTCCTGCAGGCAGACACTTGTAGCCGGAAAGGCATTTATTCCTGCATCAGGCATGGGTAAGGATTTAATTATCAGACTGGCTCTCGCTGTGCAATTCCTTCTGTTGGTAATATCAACAAAATATGTGCCCGTGTCGCGAACCATGATCGAATCACCCCGTTCACCCGTTGACCACAGGTAGGAGTAGGCGGAATCTCGCGGGAAGGCAATCAGCGGCAGCGGGGTGCCGGCACATAATGTGGTATCGGCCGAGTGGTTTATTGATGGAGATTTAATTTCGTCAACAAAAATTCGAACGGAATCGGATGTTGTGCATCCGTAGGAATTGGTTGCAGTGACCTTGTAAAGGCCGGATTTTTTTACAATTTTCATTTGAGATTTTGAACCGTCATTCCAGGAAAAATCAATTCCGGGATCGTTTCTGACAATTAGCGCGGCCGAATCCCCCGGGCATATGATCTTGTTCCCCACGAGCTCGATGCTGATTGCCGGCCGCGGGTGAACTATCACTATGACGGAAGCTGTGTCGGTGCAGCCGCCCGGCCCGCTAATCGCGAGGGAATACTGCCCCGCGGTGTCAACAATTATAACTCGTGACTTGCTGCCGGTTGACCACTCATACGTGTAATCGGGACTTGAGGGCGATGCCTTAAGGACGGCTTCTTCGCCGTTGCAAAGTATCACGGTGTCAACTCTCGCGGTGTCAACATATATTGCGGCCTTTGGTTTTTCGATGATTTTCACTTCTATGCTGTAAGTTCTTTTCTCGGGCGGGCGAGAGATCGTGCATGAGTACTTGCCGGCGAAGGAAGAGTTGACATAGTACCTTGCCGGATTGCGGCGGAAAGAAGTGTAGCCGTTGGGGCCGGACCATTGGTAAGTGGCATTCTCAACGGAGTCGCAGGAGAGATAAAGAATTTCGCCCTCGCACGGGCTATTTGCATTGATCGGCGTGATTATCGAAAAATATGAGTTTAGAAAGACCGGAAGCCCGTACATGGAAGTGCCTGAATTAAGGTCGAGCCCGTTAAAATCAAATTCACAGCTATCTCCCGGAATATTCGGATTTTTTATCACACTGAGGCTCTGCTGCCTCACCATGGCAACGTATATCCTGCCGTCGGGGCCGAGCTGCAGAGCTCCGAAGTTGCCATAGGGCGAAATAACGGCTTTCGATCGCAGAATGGCGAAATTGTCCCCTGCAGCCAGGTTATACTGCACAATGGCAGAAGGAATATCGGTGGATGATATATAAAGCACTTTCTCGTTGGGAGAAAATTCGAGTCCGTAAGCATTATTGATGGAAGTATCGGTGATGCTGAGGGAGAGAGAAAGTATTCCGGTTTGCGTATTGAAGTTAAAAAGATCAACGATGGCGTTCTTGAATACTGAAGCGGCAATTTTTTTTCCGCTCGCTGATGATTTAAGATATCCGATGGAACCGAACTTCGAGCCGGAATAAAACGATCCGGTGTTGCTGACAACCGGTGCCGGCGAAATTCCATCGGAAGTGATCCTGTATGCCAGGAATGCATTACTGTTCCATCTGTGGCAGATCAGCCAGATGCTTTGATTGTCCGCGTGGCGGACGGCCAGAATTTTCTCGCTGGCACTATCCAGGAGCAGCTGGTTTTTCAAAATCACGTCGCCACGGCCGTTGTCGGCATTTAAATTTATTATGGAATAGCACAGCCCTTTCGGCCCGACAAGAGTATCCACGGTGAATATATAACGAAGGCTGTCGTGGCCGGGCACCGGAACGATGACGGCGCTGTTTGTTGATGAAGAGCCGCCGTTCAGCCCGAAACCTTCCGGCATCTGACGGTGGAATCTGTTCCATACCTGGATCCCGTTTGTATAGAACAGCAGCACGCCGTTCGTATCGGAAATGGATGAGCAGCCCTCGGATGTATATATGGAAGAAGAATCGAGCACCCCGGGAGCCGTGCCATCGGGCCTGAACGTGATGCCGCATTTTTCCCCGAAAAACCAGTTGTAAATCTGAGCTTGCCCGTAAGTATCCGATATGATGGCAAAAAATATCAACAGTGCAAGGATCGGGGCTTTCAGGCAGAAAGCAGCGCCGGCTTTTTTTATCCTAACTATCTTATTTATAATCATATTATTCAATTTGACAGATATTATCGAAACTGCATGATTTTTACCATTAGTAATAACAATATAGCAAAAAAAAAGTTGCATAATATTTTGAGAAAGGTGATAAAGAAAAAATCCGGGCGATTTGTTGATAATTTATTCTTGGAAATAAAGATGAAAAATTATATTGTAGGACAATAAAAGAAACACAACTTTTTTAATTGTTTTTGTAAAATATACTGTTAGATGTTTAATGATGAAAACTTACAAAATTGCATGGTTGCCCGGTGATGGTGTGGGCGGTGAAGTGCTCGAAGCAGCAAAAATCGTACTCGACAAACTGAACTTCAAAGCTGAATATATTCATGGAGATATAGGTTGGGAATTCTGGTGCAGGGAGGGGGATGCATTCCCTCAGCGTACAATCGACCTTCTGAAAGAATGTGACGCGGCCATGTTTGGCGCCATCACGTCGAAGCCGGTCTGGGCTGCGGAAGCCGAGCTTGTTCCGGAACTTCAGGGCAAAGGACTAATTTACCGCTCCCCGATAGTAAGGATGAGGCAGCTGTTTGACCTTTATATCTGCCTCAGGCCCTGCAAGGCCTATCCGGGCAACCCGTTGAATTTCCGCGACACCGTGGATATTGTCGTCTATAGGGAAAACACAGAGGATATGTACTGCGGTGTGGAGTTTAACCCGGTTCCCGAAAAGCTTTCGGATGTGCTTGCCGAGCTGTCGGGGCCTTTCAAGAAATTCAGTGAATTGAAGGGCGATGAGTATGCAGTATCATGCAAGATAAACACGCGCAAGGGATCGGAGAGAATAATCCGCGCTGCATTCGAGTTCGCTCGCGAGAACGGCAGGAAAAAAGTCACGATCGTGCACAAGGCAAACGTTGTGCGCGCCACCGACGGCCTCTTCCTGGAGCTTGCCAGGGAAGTGCACAAGGAATATCCCGAGATTGCCATGGATGACGCTAACATCGACGCCATGACAATGTGGCTGCTGAAGAACCCGGATAACTACGACGTGCTCGTGGCTCCGAACCTCTACGGCGACATTATTTCCGATTTGGCAGCGCAGATGGTCGGCGGGCTCGGGTTCGGGTGCTCCGGCAACATTGGCGATAAGCTTGCAGTTTTTGAGCCCTCGCACGGTTCGGCTCCGAAATATACGGGCCTTTACAAGGTGAATCCGATAGCGACAATTCTTGCCGCTAAGATGATGCTTGACTGGCTTGGCGAGAAAGAGCTTGGCGCGAGGGTGGAAAAAGCCACGGCCGAGGTTGTGATGGAAGGCAAGGTGCGTACTTATGATATGGGCGGCACTTCAACCACTCTCGATCTCGCGAGAGCCATTGCCGGGAAATTATAAAAAAAGTCCGCCATGGATATATGAATACGCTGCCGGCCGGCAGATCGTATATCTGTTTGGAACATCTTAATCAACATAAAGCCGGGCCTCGGGCCCGGCTATATAATTGTGTGGTAAAAATATGAGTAATATAATTATTCAGGAAGTCGGCATGAGGGACGGGCTTCAAGTGGAGAAGCAGGTAGTGCCGACGGAAAAGAAGATTACATGGATTGATAAGCTGATCAGCGCGGGAGTTGGCTCACTGCAGATCGGCTCGTTCGTCCATCCCGTGAAGGTGCCACAGATGGCTGATACCGACGAGCTTTTCAGATACTATGCCGGCCCCGGAAAGAAACCCGCGGGAGTCGTGCTTGCCGGGCTCGTGCTGAATGAAAAAGGTTTGGATAGAGCCCGGGCATGCTCGTGCGGGAAAATATGCCTCGGAGTATCAGCAAGCGAGACCCATAGCCTGAAGAACACAGGCATGAGCGTGGATGATGCCGTCAGCAGGATTATTGCCATGGCCAAAGAAGTGATGGTCGAGGGCAGGGCACTTCAGGTGGCTATACAGTCAGCTTTCGGCTGCGGATTCGAAGGGCGCATTCCCGAGGAGAAAGTAATCGGAATAGCAGGAAGGTTCGTTGATGCCGGTATAAGAAGCATATCGCTTGCCGACACCGCGGGCCACGCTTACCCCGGTCAGGTCCGCCGCTTGTATGGTGCGATCTCCGCGATGGGTAAAGAACTTGAACTCGTCTCGCATTTCCATAATACTTACGGCCTTGGCATCGCGAATTGCATCGCGGCCATGGAAAGCGGGGTCACCGTGTTTGAAACTGCTTTCGGAGGCCTCGGCGGCTGCCCCTTCACGAAGGTAGCGGCCGGCAACGTGACTACTGAAGATTTCGTGCACTTATTAAACAGGAACGGAATTAATTCCGGTATAGATATTGACAAAATTATTGATTTGACGAAGGAAGCGAGCGATTTCTTCGGCAAGGCGCTGCCGGGCTATGTTTATAAGACCGGCGCCATAAAATACTGAATCGGAGGGGAGAAATGTCGAAAATATTAGATGGAATCAGGGTGCTGGACATGACAAACGTGCTCTCGGGACCCTTTTGCACTCTGCATCTGGCATGGCTGGGCGCGGAGGTTATTAAAATTGAAAATCCAAAGGACGGCGATCTGGCAAGAAAGCTCGGATGCGTACCTGAATTCAATAAAAAGCTGATGGGCACAAGCTTCCTGGCGCAAAATGCAAACAAGAAGTCGATTACCTTGAACATGAAGGAACCCGAGGCTAAGGAGATATTCAAAAAGCTCACGGCAACTGCAGATGTCGTGGTGGAGAACTTCAGGCCCGGGGTCACGGACAGACTGGGAATCGGTTATTCAGTGCTGAAGGAAGTAAATCCGAAAATCATATATTGCGCGATCTCAGGATTCGGCCAGGCGGGGCCTGACGCCAAGAAGCCCGCGTATGACCAGATTATCCAGGGATTGAGCGGGGTGATGGCCGTCAACGGCGACAAGACTCTGAACCCGCTAAGGACCGGATTCCCCGTATGCGACACAATAGGCGGCATGAACGCTGCTTTCTCGGTGATGGCTGCACTTTTCCACAGGGAAAGAACCGGCCAGGGGCAGTTCATCGACGTATCACTGCTTGATTCCGTGATGCCGACAATGGGCTGGGTAGTGGCCAATCTGATGATTGGCGGGCAGGAACCGCAGCTTCTGGGCAACGACAATTTCACGGCCGCTCCCTCCGGAGTATTCCGCACGAGGGACGGCTACATGAACATCGCTGCGAACAAGCAGGAACAGTGGGAAGCCGTGACGGAAGTTGTCGGCATGCCCGAATTGAAAAATGACCCGCGCTTCAGAGAAAGAGACACGCGCAAGGCCAACAGGTTCCAGCTCACGCCAATTCTTGAAGAAAAGCTGATGCTCAACGACACGGCTTACTGGGTGAAAGAAATGAACTCAAAGGGAGTGCCTTCCGGCGAAATTCTTTCACTTCGTCAGGCCCTCGAGCAGGAACAGGTTAAATACAGAAGGACATTTGAAGAAGTAGAGGCTGACGGCATAGGGAAGATAAAGCTATTCAACCTGACCGCGAAATTCGAAAAGACTCCCGGGCTTGTTGAAGCTCCTCCGCCAACTCTATCACAGCACACGGAAGAAATTCTGACCTCGATCGGATATTCAATCGAAGAATTAAAAGGCTTAAAAGAGAAAAATGTAATATAAAAACCGAATCATGATTCAATCGGAGAAGATATGGGACAGACAGTCGTACAGAAAATATTGGCAAAAGCCACAGGCAGGGCGGAAGTTAAGGTCGGAGACGTAGTGGAGCCACTGGTTGATCTTGCTATGTCTCACGAGAACGGTGCTCTGGTGATAAATCAATTCCTTGAAGTATATAAAGGCGTGAACGCCCTGGCAAATGTGTGGGATCCATCGAAAATAGCCATTATTTTCGATCACAGGGTGCCCGCGGAAAGCAAGAAGACGGCGACGAACCAGAGGAAAATCCGCGAGTTCGTGGCAGAGCAAGGCATAAGCAAGTTCCATGACATACGCGGAGACCGTGGCGGCATATGCCATCAGATACTGCCGGAGTCAGGCTACGTGCTGCCCGGTTACGTGCTTGTGGGCACAGACAGCCACACCACGAGCCACGGGGCGCTCGGTGCATTTTCCTTCGGCATAGGAGCCACCGAGATGGCTTCAGTATGGGCGCTCGGGCAGGTGCTTAACGTGGAAGTGCCCGGCACAATCAAAGCCGTTATCAATGGTGAGCTGCCGCAGTATGTTGCCCCGAAGGATCTGATACTTCACCTGATTGGCAAAATATCCGCCGAGGGAGCCAATTTTAAAGTTATTGAGTATCACGGTTCAACAATCAGGAATATGAGCACATCCGGCAGGCTGACTATAGCCAACATGAGCGTCGAGGCAGGCGCCACATCAGGCATCGTTCCGGCAGACAAGGAAACAGTGCGCTACTTGAGGGATGAGGCAGGTTATACCGGGCCGATCGACATGATAGCACCGGATGAAGATGCGGAGTACGAAAAAGTGATTGAAATAGATGCATCAAAGCTTGAACCACAGATAGCCTGCCCGCACACGGTTGATAACGTTAAGCCCGTTAGCGAGTTGGCAGGCCTCGAAATACAGCAGGTAGTGATCGGATCGTGCACGAACGGCCGACTTGACGACCTGAAGATAGCTGTTGATATCTTAAGAGGCAAAAAAGTGCACGAGAAGACGAGAATGCTTATTTTTCCCGCGTCAGCCAAGATATATACGCAGGCACTGGAAGCAGGCTATATTGCAGACTTCATGAAAGCAGGCGCGGTTGTGATGAATCCCGGGTGCGGCCCGTGCCTCGGTGTGCACCAGGGAGCACTCGGCGACGGCGAAAGAGCACTCGCGACGACAAACAGGAATTTCAAGGGCAGGATGGGCAACCCGAATGCAGAAGTTTACCTTGCATCTCCCGCAGTGGCCGCGGCCTCGGCAATAACCGGAGTAATCACTAACCCGCAAAAAGGAGGATACTGATAATGGCAAAAGTAATATATAAACTCGGTGACGACATCTCGACGGATATTATCTATCCCGGCCGATTCATGGCGACAGTGCTCCCAAGCGAAACACCACAGTTTGCTTTCGACGATATTCAGGAATTGAACACGATGCTCAATTCTAAGAGCAGGACAGAATCAGCGGTAATAGTGGCCGGGAAGAATTTCGGCTGCGGCTCCTCGCGGGAGCAGGCTGCCTCGACGCTGAAGGGGCACGAGCTGGTAATAATAGCCAGGGATTTCGCGAGGATATTCCTGCAGAATTCGATAAATCTCGGCCTTCGCACCGTGATCTGCCCCGACATAGAGGCTGAGCCGGGCGACGATATAGAGGTCGGGGAAGATCGCTGCATTAATAAGACCAGCGGCAAAGAGTTTTCGATCGTTCCCCTGCCCAAGGCCAGGCAGGCAATAGTCGAGGCGGGCGGCCTGATTCCCTACACCCGGAAGCGGCTGAAAGAGAAGCTGGGGGAATAATAATTATTAACAAGGATAATTGTACGGCCTTTCGGAATTAATCGAAGGGCCTTTATTATTTCTTTTCTTTCTCCAATATTTTGCATCGGCAACGAGAGCCAGGCAGCGGAGAAATTTATGATTCTATTGTATGTGGCCGTTTAATGATGGCCTGCCAGAAATATATTTCGAGCCGGCCATGAAGAACCTGAGCTTCAAATCTGTCGATTTCGTTATGCCGATCCTCTCGCTGACGCTGATCATTCCTCTTCTATCGAATCCTTCATGAATCAAAATATCGGATGAATTCACCCGCTTGAAGTTATCTTCTTTCGTGAAAGAAAAGGCTTTCGCAAGGTTGCCGGGGCCCTTGCACAAATCCCGGATTTCCTTACCGGGCCGCCTGACGCTCATGATATCAATGCCTGCAATCGGCCTTGCAGCTCTTATCAGCACTGCTGCACCGATGCCTGCCGCATCTGCCACGATGTTCACGCAATGATGCACGCCGTAGATCTGATAGACATAAATGCAGCCGCCTTCTTCAAACATAGGTGCATTCCTCGCCGTCAGACCCGGGAAGGAGTGGCTCGATTCGTCAATTCCGTCGAGGTATGCTTCTGCCTCGATAATTTCGGCTGCTATAATTCCGAACGGTGTCTGCCTTGCGAGCACTTTTCCGATAAGCGATCGGGCAAGCTTCTCGGCCGGCATCAGGAAGAAACACCTATCAACAGCGGCTCCGATTTCAATTTCATTCAGCCTCATTCCTCAAAATTATGACAAAATTTGAAAATCAAGTCGAGAAATTTCGATAATGGCAATAATGATCGGACTATATAGTCTTATTATAGGGCAGAAAAAAATGGTAATTTAGTCCTCGGGTATTAATAATTGTTATAAATAACTTTGGTGAGGGATGTTAAAGCGGCTGATAGTTATGGTCGGAATAGTGATGGTCGCGTTTGCAGCACCGGCATTATCCAAGGCAAATGTATCTGTGAAGGGGATAATAGTCGATACCGGCGGGACTGAAGTGCCTGTTGTTAAAGTCATCTTGCACGAAGCGGGGAAACAGACTTATTCGGATAAAGCGGGCCGATTTGTTTTTAATTCCATTAGCCCGGGACGCTACCAGGTCTCACTTCGGCGCATCGGGTGCCAGCCGGCCGATACTATGATCGATGTATCGGAAAACATGAAAGAGCTCAGGCTTGTCATCAACGACTCATATATAATCACTGAAAAAGTTGTTGTTACAGGCACGAGAACGGTAAAACAGGCTGAGAGCAATCCCATCAGCACAGAACTAATTCCCTCGGAGAGGATAAAAAATGCCGGCAGCCTGCGCCTCGACAATGTTCTGAGCGAGGAGACAGGTTTATATACATATGATGCCAACGGCAAGGGAATACAGATTCAGGGGCTCGACGCTGATTATGCCCTGATTCTGATAAACGGCGAGCCGCTTATAGGAAGAAACGGCGGTGTGCTTGATCTGAAACGCGTTTCGGCATCAAATATAAAAAGAGTGGAGGTGGTCAAGGGGCCTTCATCATCTCTCTATGGCTCAAACGCGCTTTCCGGTGTGGTTAATATAATAACTAACGAGCCTGAGAAGCCTTTCAGCTTTTCTGCAGCCTCGAGGTATGAATCGCACAGCACGCTGGATCTGAACGCCAATGCCGGGCTGCTGATGCTGGATTCGAAGCTTGGCGTTAATCTTTTTGCCGACAGGCTGAGCAGTGCGGGCTTCGAGGGTGAGAAGAATTCAGACGTGGCGGACAGGGAGCACTACGGGAAAGTTGTCCCCGAATACGAAAATTATACCGGGATGGCCGATATTTTCTATTATTTCTCATCGAGCTCGCAGGCAAAACTCGGTTACAGGATTAATGCCGAGGATCAATGGAATTCCTATGATGTCACGAGTAATGGAAGGACATTCTTAATTGATGATCACAGCTCGCTCAGGGACAACGGCCTATCGCTCATGACTAAAATTCAGGCCACAGAGAGATTGAGCTTCGAGCTGAGAGGATATTATTCAAAATATCAGACCAAGACTCAATATAATTATAACCTGGGTGATTCGCTTTACCAGAAATACTTCTTTGATCAATCCCTGGCCAAGTACGAGCTGCAGATTAACCATATGCTTTATCACTCTCATATACTGACTTTCGGCGGCGGGGCTGACCACGAGTACGTGAAAAGCGAAAGGATAGGCGATAACGCGATAAATGCCGATTCATACTACGCCTTCATGCAGGAGGATTATCTGCCGGGCAGGGGGATCGATATCATCGGTAGCTTCAGATATGACACTCACAGTGACTATGGAAGCCATTTCAGCCCTAAGCTCGCGCTATCCTGCAAGGTCTTCAACGGATTCATCTTTAAGGCCTCGGCCGGTTCGGGTTTCAAAGCTCCCACTTTTCAGCAGTTGTATCTCGACTGGACAAACTCCATCGCGGGTTACAGCGTTTTCGGTTCGGCATATTTCGAGGAGGGCTTCAAGAAGCTGGAAGAGAGCGGAGTGATCAGAGAAATTCTGATACCGCTCGAGAAAATCAAGGAATTAAAGCCCGAAGAATCCATCTCGTTCAATACAGGATTCGTGTGGGATATAAATTCATCTATTCAGGCAAAAGCCAACTTCTTCAGAAATAATCTGAGCGAGATGATTGAAACAATGCCAGTGGCGACGAAAGCTTCCGGACAGCAGGTGTTCACCTATTTCAATCTGAACAAGGTATATACCCAGGGGGTGGAACTTAATTTCAGCTTCAGGCCCACGGAAAAGTTGAACGTAGCCTGCGGGTATCAATACCTTGAAGCTTACGATAAGCAGGTGATTGCCGATATAAAGGCAGGGAAAAGAATTATCAACGTGCCCGGCGGGGAAAGAAAAATGACATTGGACGATTACGGCGGGCTTTTCAACCGTTCAAAACACTCTGCTAATCTCAGAATCGAGTATTCCGAGCCGAAACCCGGGTATTCGATAAATCTGAGAATGATGTATAGGGGCAGGTACGGCTTCGAGGACAGGAACAGCACAACGGTGCTGGATGCCGATAATGAATACGCGCCCGGCTACATGATCTGGAACATGGGGGCAGCAAAGGAATTATTCGGCAAAATCAGACTTCAGGCAGGCATAGACAATATCTTCGATAAAATGGACAAAGTATATCTTGTCACAAATCCGGGGCGGACATTTTATCTGAGCTTAAGTTATAGCTTTAACGCCAATTAATTTGAATTTTGCTATTTTTACAAGTAAATGTGATTTTTTTAATTGATAATCAAAACGGGGTCAAGATGAGAAAAATACTTTATCTTTTTCTGATGTTCGGCATAATCGGCTTTTTCGCTGCATCCTGCAGCGACGATGAGAACAACGCTGTAAGCGGCGGGAATGACCAATTGATAGATACCACCGGTGTATTCAATCTTGAGACTTTCTTCCCGGATAAAGGCGACACAGTGAAATACTACAGCCTCAGGGAAAATAAAGCAATTCCTGCAGAGCAGGCAAATACAACAAATTGGGACATCGGCTTCCTGAGGACAACCATATTCGTGAATAGCGGAGTGAAGGGGCCGGGCCAGGGCGGAGCATTCGTCCTGCGCAATGTGATATTCAACGACGTGAAAGAAGTGCCTGCAGATTCAGTCTTCAGAACGGAGGACAGCCCGACATCGCGGGCAATATCAACAGGATCCGGCAAGGGCTGGTATAATTACGACGGGACAAAATTCGAAATTACGCCGCTGCCGGGTGTGGTGCTGATTATAAGGACAGCAGACGGGAAAGGATATGCCAAGGTTAAGATACTGAGCTATTATAAAGGCTATCCGAATAATATTCCGGCTGATGTGACGCTGAGAACAGACAAGGCATATTCTTTCATGTTTGCACTTCAGACAAATGGGACGAA
>CAZIHB010000011.1:0-14256 GCA_964538535.1 uncultured Hyphomicrobiales bacterium
GACTTGGGAAGCTGGCTCAGCGTGTTTGTAACTGATTCGACATATTTATCAACGTCGATGTCCTTATACCTCTTCTTGAGCTCCGTAGCCTGCTTTCTGACCTCCGCAATGATCTCCGGATCGGTGATCCTCGTCAGCTGGTTCATCAACGGATTATATGTGGCGGACTTGTTCGGATTGTTGCCGAGCGCGTTCGCCAGGAACGTGCCGTTGCCGTTGAACCACAAATAAGTAAATCCCTTGCCGGCCTTACCCGACCTGTAAATGTCAGTCGGAGTCCAGATGCCTTCCTCGTTGTTCCATGTGGGGGACACCCAGTCCCTCAGAACCACGTTCAGATCCTCCAGGCCGGTGATGTGGCAGGTTTCGCAGGCCAGCCTGTTCACGTGGCCGTTCAGAATCACTCTTGTCAGGGGGTTGGAAGTGTGCGGGGCGGTGGTGTGGCAGTTCTCGCATTCCACCTTCACGCCTGGCAGGTCATTGGCCACGAGGTCAGTCCCCTTCACACCCCTCGGTATTTTGTGCCCTTGCGGAACGTGGCAGTCGGTGCAGATAAGCCCCGCGCGGTAATGCACGTCCGTCTCGGCGCTGAAAGGGTTCCCGCGCTTTGCGCCGGGATGCATCAATCTTTGGTTGGTATAGCCCGGTTTCTGCGCTGCCAGGTTACCGTGATAAAGATCGCCACCCATGTTGTGCTGATGGCAATTCAGGCAGTTGTTATTCTTCGGCAAGCCCACCGTGAGAGCGCTGCGCAGGCTCCTGTCCTGATTCCATCTCATCCCGTTCGCATCCTGAATAACGTAGCGCTTGTTCATGTCGTACGCGTCAGCGTGGCAGATAAGGCAATCGACTCCTTGCTTTGCTTCGCCCGGCACATCGCCGATCGGCATCATCTTCTCGGTCGCGGGGTGATAGTTGCCGCCTATATGGCACTGTCCGCAGCCTTCGCTTCTCATTTTCACGATATCCTTGTTCCCGGGGTATGATTTCACGAGTGTCGCCCAGCCCGTCCATGAAAACGACCCGGGTATCCCGCAGGCCCGGTCAATCTTGCCCACAGGAATCTTGTGGGCTCCCTCATTCACTTTTCTGCCGTCATAACCATAGGTAGTGAAGCCCGACGCCGTGGACTGAAACTTGAAATGCACGGAATTCAGCACGTCGTCAAGCGTGTTAACCTCATGGTATTTGCCGTCCTGATCGTGAACCGCAATGGTCTTGTGGCAGCCGAGGCATGTTTTCGGGCCTTCGTACCTTCGAATACCGGCCTGGCGGAAATATGCGATATGAGAATAGTTCGTGGACCGTGAAGCAGAACGAAGCGACATCAGCATCCCGATTTTCACATTGCGCGAGAACTCGCCCGTGTCCTTCACGATGGAGCCGGCATTGTTGAATCTTAGTTCCCTTGTTAATTCAGCGGCCAGTGCCTCGAATTCCGCGTCAGTATATTGCTTGTCGGAATCCTCATAATGCAGCTTCGCGTTCTCCACTCCCGTGTATAACTCAAAAAACGGGTTATATATGAATTGCATGAAAAGCAGGCCGAAGAGGACAGCCATAACGAGCACGGATATAATTTTACCAGTATATCCCCGGGGCCATATCACTTTTCCGAGTGCCTTCAAGAGTGCTTTAACTTTCATTTCTTATCTCCGGAATTTTCAATTTCTATATTGCCGGCATTGCCGCTTTCTGCTTCCTCACCTTTCTCATCATCTGCTTCCCCTGCATCTTCTGTCAGATCTTCCGCGTGTGACTCATGCCAGCCGTTCCACATGGATTTAAAATTGGATATGGATGTGTCACCAGTCGTGCCAAGATATATATGCCCGAACATGAACAAGCTGAGCAGGTAACCCGTGATGCTGTGGCCAAGCGCTACCGGGAACACTCCGCCTGAACCGTTCGACGCTGCCCCGTCAGGCAGCAGCATAGGGTACATCAGGAAAAGGCCTGAAACGATGATCACGGGCATAAAGAAAAACATGATGAAAATATACGTCACTTGCTGCAGCGCGTTGAATTTCCTTCCCGGAACTGGCTCGAACGGGTGCCGCGAGCCACGGAATATCCCGTACAAATAAAATTTCGCCTGCCTGAGCATATCGCCCGGGAGGGTTGCAATTCCTGGTATGTAATTTCTGATATTCAAACTTGTGATGTTCAGGAAAAAGTAGAACAAATACATTCCTGCCAGCAGCAGCCCCGCAATATTATGCAATTTCATAGCGGCGCTGAACGGCAGGAACAGTTCGCCGGAGCCCGAATAGTGCATCGAGACGCCGGTCGCGATCAGCACGATAAAGAGGCAGGCATTCACCCAGTGCCAGATTCTCAGCCATAGCGGATATAAGTAAACTTTATGCATCATTTTTCCCCCTCCTTTTTCCTGCTGTTGCCATCCGTATTATCGAATGAATCAGAATGCCGCACATGACGAGGCCGGCAAGCCACACGCTCATCTTATCCATTTTTTCGTTCCTTGTCGAGCCGATCACGTAGGAATTATTAAATATAGCTCCGTTCAGGAATCCCCGGGCAGAAATTGCCTGCTTTGATTCGTATTTGTAGAGCTTAGCCATCAGTATGGAATTGGCATTGTGGCACTTCTCGCAGTCTCTCACCGCGTATTTCTTATCAAGTATCAGGTGCGAACGGTTCGGTGCCTGATAGGATGAGTGGCAGTCCACGCAACGGACATTTTTCCAGTGAAGCCGCGTGTTCGGCAGCCATTCGTGGATTTCGGCAATCGGCCGGAATGGCTTGCCCGCTATCGCGTAAACTTTTGCCTCGTCGGCATGGCAGTTCAGGCACATGTTGTTGTCATAGGCGATCTTCCCGGGTGTGACCTCGCCGTGCATATCGAACTCGTGCGGGTTGTGGCACGAGAAGCAGGTCATCTTCTCCCCCTGCCATCGCTTGTGCACGCTTTGATTGAATTCTGTCTCTATCTCCTCAATTCGGAGACGCGCGAACTTGTCGTGATATTCAGGCCTTGAAAATAGGTCAGATTGGCCGGAATGGCATTTCGTGCAGTAAAGCCCCTTCCCGGTGCTGTCCTTCCGGTGTGGAAATTCCAGGTATTTTTCTCCGTGGCAGTCCTTGCAGTTCAGCCTGCCGTGGTTTGACGCGATAAATTTCGCTTTATCAACGTAAAGTGAGCGAACCGTGGCGTAATCAGCCGAGATATAGCCAAAAGTCGGGGATCCGTGGCAGCGATAGCAGGTTTCGTTCGTGTAGCTGCCATACTTTATGCCGGCCCCCAGTCCCGGCACGCCGGGCAGAAGCATAAGCACGGCTGCCATCCCGAAATAAATTATGTAAGCTCGTGTGCAACCAACCATAAAAGCTCCAATTTATATTGCCATCAAGTAATACAAATCTACTTTTTTCCACGTTTGCAGCAAAGCAAATATTCCTCTACCGGAATATTTTTATTATGAGACTCATCTCCCGGATTTATATTATTTCCACAAAAAAACAGGAGCAGGCGCAAGCCTTCTCCCGAGTATCACTACATCACTCACGGAGCCGTTCCGCAGCGGGCCGTCCGCGGCGATTCAATTTATTAAAACACCCTCCCGGCCAGATCCATTATCAATGACGGAAATAAACCAAGGATGACGACGCCGGCAGCCGCGGCAAAAATAACCATCTTCTCCGCTGTCGAACCCTTGACCGCTATTCCGGATTCCACGGGCTGCTTGAAATACATTTGAAGCACGAGCCCGATATAGAAATAAACGGAGATCAGCGACGAGATCACGGCCACGATTGTCAGCCAGGTGTAGCCTGCCCTGATCGATGCGATGAATAGATAGTACTTGGCGAAGAATCCGGCGAAGGGCGGCAGCCCGGCCAATGAAAACATGAAGATAGACATCATGGCGGCAAGTGCCGGGTTGGTTTTCGCGAGGCCGGCATAATCGCTGATCTGAAGATTCGCCTCGTCTTTGCCCTCGAGATATGCCACGACAATGAATGATCCGATCTGCATGAACATGTAGGCGACGGAATAAAATATAATACCTGCCCGCCCTGAGCTGCTATTCGCAACAATGCCCATGAGCATATAGCCGGCGTGGGCAACCGAAGAATAGGCCAGCATTCTTTTCACGCTTCTCTGCGCGAGCGCGCTCAAATTGCCGATCAGCATGGTTGCAGCCGAAATCAGGGCAATGATCAGCTGCACTTGCATCGAATTGGACTTCACGGCAGCCATCGCGGTGCTGAAACGTTCCGCCGGAAAATTCAGTGGAAACAGTGCACTCGAAATGATGATAAATGCTACCAGGGCAGCTGATTTGCCGGCGGTGCTCATGAATGCCGTGACCACGGTCGGGGCACCCGTGTAAACATCCGGCGCCCATTGATGGAACGGGAAAGCCGCCGTTTTGAAGCTGAGCCCGACCGTCATCAACCCGATGCCGATCACGAGATAAATCATCCGCGCGTTGCCTGCCCAAACGATCTGCCTGACCGACGCGAGGTCCAGCGAACCCGTTGCTCCATAAACCATCGCAATGCCGTAAATCAAAAAACCGGTGGCAAACGAGCCAAGCAGAAAATACTTCACCGCAGCTTCGACAGCCCTTTCCCGCACGCGGATAAAGCCGGACAGCACGTAGAATGAGATTGACATTATTTCGATGCCCAGAAAGAGCACGAGCAGGTTGTTCGCGTGGGCAATATATACCATCCCGCAGACGGAAAGGAGCATCAGAGAGTAGAATTCTTTCAATTCCCTGTAATGCACGGAAAAATAGCCACGGGAAGAAATAATGACAAGCAAGGCAGAGCAGCAGAATATCATATCAAAAACAGCCGAATAACCGCCGAAATTCAGCTGCCCCCCTGATAGAAGGTTTCCCGGCGGAATCGCGGCAATCTCGGCGGCCGGGAGCGTCATGGACCATCCGGCGCCCAGCCCCGCCAGGATGAGCCCCGCGAGGGATATATAAAACACCGGTGCCTTGTTTTTCCTGCAAATCGCGTCGGACATCACCGTGATTATTGCCATCACGGATATTAAAACTATTGGCGAAGCATGTTGCAATTCTATCATCATGTTGAATAGTACCTGTTTCAGTTAAATTTCCACTTTGTTTTCAATAATCTGCATCATGGCCATAAACGGCTGTCTTTTCACTTGTTTGCTGCCCGGAGCACCTGAAATTCCGATTGGTATCCATTAATTCTCATGTTTTCCAGCTTTGCTGCAAGCCCCTTTGTCGATGCCTCCGAAAGCCCCGTGAAGGTCACCGGGTGAACTCCTATCCAGACAATGAAGAGAACTATCGGCACAAGCATTGCCCACTCCCTCTTGGTTATATCCTCAAGGTAATGGTTTGCCGGATTCGCATTCTCGCCGAACATCACTCTCTGGAACATCCAGAGCAGGTAAACGGCGGCAAATATCACTCCGGTCGCGGCAGCAATGCCGTACGCCCATGAGTTCAGCAGCGGTGATGTGAAAGCACCGAGCAAAGTGAGGTATTCCCCGACGAACCCGTTAAGCCCCGGCAGGCCTGCCGACGCGAACATCGCTACGCCGAAGAAAACCGTGAATGCCGGCATCACCCTCGCTATGCCGCCGAATTGCGAAATTTCCCTCGTGTGCCTGCGCTCGTATATCATACCGACGCAAAGGAACAACATTCCCGTGGAGAGTCCGTGGTTCACCATCTGAATGATGGCGCCCTGCAGCCCCTCCGTCGTCATCGAGAAAATACCAAGCACGACGAATCCCAGATGGCTGACAGAAGAATAAGCCACGAGGCGCTTGATATCGGTCTGCACCAGTGAAAGCAGTGCCCCGTATATTATTCCCGCAACAGCGAGCCACGATATCACGGATGCATAGTTGAACGATGACTGCGGGAACAGCTCGAGATTGAACCTGATCAAGCCGTAAGTGCCCATCTTGAGAAGCACCCCGGCCAGAATCACCGAGCCCGGTGTCGGGGCTTCGGTGTGAGCATCCGGCAGCCATGTGTGCAGCGGGAAAAGAGGCACCTTGATCAGGAATGACAGCGCGAAAGCCAGGAACAGCCACCTTTGAGTTTCAAACGGTATCAGATGCGCCGATTGCCTGATTGAGAGGTAGTTTGTAGTGAATCCGGCAGAGTTGTTCAGAATCGTCCCGCCGATATATACGCCCAGCCAAACTATCGCAACAAGCATCAACAGCGACCCCGCCATCGTGAAAATAAAAAATTTCACAGCTGCATAGAGCTTATCCTTTCCGCCCCATATCCCGATTATGAAGTACATGGGAATCAAGATCAGTTCCCAGAACACGTAGAAAAGCAGCGTGTCCAGCGAGATAAAAACTCCCACCATGGCAAATTCGAGCAGCAGTATCATGACGTAGTATTCTTTCTCGCGCTTCAGAATCGAGCTGAAAGAGCTAAGCACGGCTATCGGGGTGATGAACGTAGTCAGCAGGACGAGCAGAAGCGACATGCCGTCAATTCCTATCCTGAATCCGGCATCAATTGATTCGATCCAGGGGACTTCCAAATAAAATTGAAAGCCGGGATTGCCGCTGTCAAATCCGGCATAGAGCAGCAATGATACGATAAAGGTAACTAATGAAACGCCCAGCGCCATGTTGCGAATGGCTGCCGTGCCGTTCTTGTTGAAAAATAGCAGAATCAGCGCCCCCGCGAGAGGGATTAATAGCGTGATCAGTAGTGCTGTCATATATTATTTCTTTATATCAAATCAAACATATTTCAGATTATCGGCAGGAAACCACGGATTTATTTTCGCCCGGGGATTCCGATGGTCAGTACGCGAAAATCACATGGCCAGCAGCAGTATCGACAAAATTGCGATGATGCCGGCAAGCATTAACACGGCATAGTTCTGGGCAATGCCGCTTTGTATCCTTCTTGCAGAATCGCCGATCCGGCCTGTCAATTTCGCTGCACCGTTGACGAAACCATCTATCGTGCCGGCATCCACTGCCTTCCAGAGTATTTTTCTCGAACCCGTCACGATCGGGTCAACAATCACCGCGAAATATAACTCATCGAGCTTGTACTTATTGAGCAGAGTCCTGTACGCGAAGCCGAAATTCTTCACGAGCCTGCGCGGCACGCTCCAGGATGCATCAGAATACCATTTATTGGCCGTCCAGGCTGCGAGAAGCGCGATGCATACCGATAGTGCCATCAGAACATACTCGGCCGAGTGAACGGGATGAATGCCGAAATTGCCCATCACTGCATGAGCATCATTGAAAGTAGGTTCCAGCCAAGCATCAATCAAATTCGACGAGCTGCCAAGCCACGATCCCAGCGCGCGGGGAATGCCTGCGAAACCGCCCAGGGCGGAAAGCACCGCGAGAATGACAAGCGGAATCGTCATTACAGCCGGTGATTCATGCGGGTGAACGTGCCTGCGGTCGAATCTTTCAGCGCCCCTGAAAGTCAGGTTCAGAAGCCTGAACATGTAAAAAGCCGTGAAGAAGGCCGAAACAGCAAGCACGAGCCACATCACGAAACCGCCCTTATCCCAGACGCTCCAGAGTATTTCATCCTTCGAGAAGAATCCGCTGAAAAGAGGTATGCCCGAGATTGCAAGAGTTGCCACAAGGAAAGTTTTGTACGTGATCGGCATTTTATCGGATAAACCGCCCATCTTTTTGATATTCTGCTCCTCGTGCATGCCATGAATCACCGAACCGGCACCGAGGAACAGCAGCCCCTTGAAGAAAGCGTGGGTCATCACGTGGAAAATGCCTGCCGTGAATGCCCCGACGCCCAGGGCGGCAAACATGAAGCCAAGCTGGCTGACGGTAGAATAGGCAAGCACCTTTTTAATATCATTCTGCACGAGGCCGATAGTGCCGGCAAAAAATGCGGTAGCCACGCCGACGATTGCCACGATATGCATGGTCGTTGGCGAAAGAGCGAACATCGCCGCGTTTCGCGCAATCAGGAATACACCTGCAGTGACCATCGTGGCGGCGTGGATCAGCGCGCTGACCGGTGTCGGGCCGGCCATGGCATCAGGCAGCCACACCGAGAGCGGTATCTGGGCCGATTTGCCGGTGCACCCGAGAAAAAGCATCAGGGTGATAAACGTCATCAAGCCGCTGTTCATAAGCACGGGGGCGTTCGAGACAGCAGCCGCCTGAACATCTGAATATTCAAGGGAGCCAAAGGTGAGATAAATTAGAAACATGGCCACGAGAAAGCCAAAATCGCCCACGCGGTTAACAATAAATGCTTTATTTGCAGCATCCCCCGTCCACGTGATCCGTGTCCCGTCAAATTTCTTATCATACCAGAAACCTATAAGCAGATATGAGCACAGGCCGACTCCCTCCCAGCCAAGGAAAGTGAGCAGGAAGCTGCTTGAAAGGACAAGATTAAGCATCATAAAAATAAACAGGTTCATGTAGGCAAAGTATCGGGCGAAGCTTCTGTCGCCGCGCATGTAACCGATGGAATATACATGAATCAGGCAGCCGACTCCCGTGACTATCAGCGAGAAAAGAATCGACAGGCGGTCGGCCTGATATGCCACGTCAACGTGAAACCGCCCGGCCGCGATCCATGTGAAGACCTTCTCGACGTGCGGATTCTGCGGCATTTCGCCTGCCATCGCGATAAAAACCAGGAGTGACAATATAAAGGAGATTCCCACCGTGCCGCTTGCCACCGCACCGATTATTGCTTCTTTTCTGAGATATTTTCCCAGAAGGCCGATGACGAGGAAACCTGCAAGTGGAACAAAAGGGATGAATTTTATCAGCTCGTACATCATTCAGACCTGTATGTATTTTTTTACCATATCTTCAATTTTTTTTCAAATAGTATCGATAACAATTCTGCAATATACATTGCTTTAAAAATTAGCAACAAAAATCAATCCGACAAAACAAAGATATATCACCATCCGCATGAATAGAACGCTCAAGGCATGAATAAATTTTATACTGATATTTCCGGGCTAATTATATATATTTGTTTTCTATGTTAATAATGTTGTTCATTTATCAGAACAATGGGAACGATTAAGCTGAATATACTAATGATGGCAGGAAATCCTTCCGAGACGGAGCATCCCGAAATCAGCGTGACGGACAGCGTCACGCTCGAGGCAAGGGTAATACTGTTCAACGATGATTGGCACACGTTCGATGAGGTGATATTCCAGCTGATGAAAGCGCTCAACTGCTCTGCTGAACGTGCAGAGAGCTACGCGATGGAGGCGCACACGCGCGGAAAGGCCTGCGTATTTTCCGGTGATATGGAAAGCTGCCTGAAGGTCAGTGCCGTGCTTGAAGAAATCGCCCTGCACGTGCAGGTGGAGTGCTAAAAATCATCCGGGTTTCCGGATTCGCCGGCTTCCCCGGGAAATTGAACGCCTGAAGTGCCCGGGCCGCTATTATTCTTGTCAGGCTCCGCCTCGTAACTTTCGGCCCTCGCGTCCGTGAATGACCTGAACGGCGGCACAGCATCGTTCATTGATTCCGTCAGCTCCGGATCCTCCTCGTCAACGTAATCCAGCCGGATAATTGTTCTTTCCCCGCACTTGCAGTAAACCTCTATACTTTCAATCTCTCCGTACTCATTTCGGTTCACCACGACGCTCGATGCTTTTTCCTCTATGTCGCTGAAAGGCGGCTCGTCGGAAATCTGGAGCTTTCGCCCGGATTTTTTTACAAGCTCGGAAGGGATCAGGTTCCCGTGTGTGCTGTTTCCCGCGTTTCCGGATATTGTCGGCAGCTCGATGAAGTCCTTGAATTTGCTTCTCAGCTCGCCGGATAAATCCGGGGCCGGCTCATCCTCGCGGCTGTGCTTTCTGGCGGGCTCGAACTTATAATGTTTCGATCGTCCTTTCTTCTCTGCCTGTTCGAATTCTTCACGGCTGTATGGGCTCGTGATTCTGCTCTTCCCGCTCTCGAACTCTTCCTTCTTTATGACGGCGGGCCCGGGTTCCTCCTCTTTCCCGAATATCCCTAGCATGCTCAGGTCAACGGATGTTCTCCCCTCGTCGTAAAGTGATTTGAGTTCTTCCTCGCTCATAAGCGGGCCGGTTTCTTCCGGTTCGGCCAAGCCGGGGAGCGTCTCGTCCTCGGGTACGTATTCCTCGTCGATATATCGATTAACCACATCCGAGGCATCGAATTCCTCGTTAAACGAGCTTTCAGGGCCGAAAAAGTTCTCAAATCCATTTTCGTTCTTTTCGCTTTCTTCAGGCTTCACCATTTTTTCCGCCCTCACCCGGCAATTCAATTTATCTATTGAAATCACATCCGCCGCGCGTCTGTTTCCCGGCAAATATTATTTAATAATTGTAATATTTTCGCGGCATATGGCGCGCGGCACAGCTTGCATAGTATTATAATCCGAACATGGCGTCAATATCATCCTGTGAGAATTGTTCCAGCTCATCCTCCGGCATGATCTCTTCCTCATCGGCAGCAGCCGGCATTGATGGCGCGGGCGCGGTGGGTGCCCTGGCGGGTTTAGGCTCTTCGGCCTCAGGTTCGCCGGGGATTATCCCCACACCCGAGAAGAGCGCGTCGATATCATCCTGCGAGGCTGCCTCTTCTTCCATCCCGGCATCTTCTTCATTGTGCTCATCAATGTATTTATCAACTTGTTTCTGCCGGTGTTCTTTCTTTGAGATCGACTCGACAGCGTCCGGATCGAAGGCAATTTCTCTATGCAGCCTGCTCGTGTTCACTTTGTCCCTGAGCAGCTCCGATTCCTCGTGCTGCTTCACGAGTTCGCTCATCTCATCATTCTGGAAATGGTCCATGATCGAACCGAGTTTCTTCTGAATGGTTTCAAGCAGGTTGTTCACGGCCGCGATCTGCTGCGACGTGATATCCTGCACCTGGAGCGACATCATGATCGAGCTGGAATCGAAGCTTATGCTTTGCAGCATCTCGAGCGTGTCGCTGATAGTTTTGTCGTATTCTTCGCTCTTTACCGATTTCATGTTCTCAATGATAGCGGAAAGCTGGGGCAGAATCTCCGCGAGGTTAGAATCCTGCTGTATTGCCTTATAAATGATCTCAAGCAGTTTTATGGGAGAGTTCCTGCGCTTTGCATCTATTTCAGTTATATTCTTCAGATTCGAGGCTATTATTTCGGATTTATAGACGATACCATCTACTATATCCATGATTTCTGTGGTTGAACGCTCAGTGGCCTCGGTGACTTTCGAAAGCTGCCGTGAAGCATTTGGCATCTTTTTCAGATTCTCTTTTATCGAGATATTGATTTCATCAAGCAAGGGCTTTATATCACTTACAAAAACGAAGATCTCCTCGAGAAAAGGAATCACTCTCTGGCCGAGTATAAAAAGAGCCTTGAGTTCGTCAGCTTTTCTGAGCAAGACCGCGATATCTTTATCTTTCATTGAAAAAACTCCGACAAAAAAATATGTAAAAATCAACCGGCATTCGTGGCTTTCATCACGGCTTCGAGCTTTTCCTTTAGCACCTGAGGCGTGAACGGCTTAACTACGTAATTGTTCACTCTGGCCTTCAGTGCCTCGACTATATCCTGCTTCAAGCCGCGAGTGGTCACCATCAGGATGGGCATATTCTGCAAGGCGGCATCGGCCCTTATTGCCTTTGTAAGCTCCAGGCCGCTCATCACGGGCATGTTCCAATCGGTAATGACGAAGTCGCTGCCCACGCTCTTAAGCTTGGCCAGGGCTTCCTGGCCGTCGCCGGCCTCAATCACGTCATTGTAGCCAAATGTTTTTAGAGCATTAATCACGATTCTGCGCATCGTTGGTGAATCATCGACAACAAGAAATCGCATAGTCCCTTACCTTTCTATTTTTAATAATCAATTGTTCTGTTCCATTCTTATCCGATATATTTCTCCACCTCAAGCTGCACCCTTTCCGCGTTCAGTGGCTTTATCAAACAAGAATCAGCCCCGCATTCAAGGCTTTTCTTTATTTCTTCGTCTCCTGCCGGAAATGATAACGCGATTATCGGCAGGTTGTTGTTCATCTCCTTCCTCACACGGCTGATCAGGCTCAGCCCGTCCAATCCGGACGACTTCAGGTCCGTCAGAAGCAGGTCCGTTTTCCGCTCTGCAAGCAGCTCGTAAGCCGTTGCCTCACTTTTCACGGCTTCCACCGCGTACCCTCTGCTCTTGAGCGCCGTGGCCAGAAAATTCCTAACGGCACCTGAATCAACAGCTATCAGTATAGTTTTCGGCATATTTCCACTCTTCTTTAATGGTTAGTTTCAGGCCTGCCCCTTTCTGTAAGCCATGGCTTTTGGCAAATGCACCAGTTCAAAGGCTTTGCTGATGCCATGCAAAGATTCTGAGTAGCCGATAAATAAGTACCCGCCCCTGCTTAAAGAATTGTATAACGATGAAACCACCTGTTGCTTGGCTGCAAGATCAAAATATATCAGCATGTTCGCGCAGAATATCACGTCGCATCCCGTCACCTGCCTCGTGGCTGCCCGATCGTACAAATTTATGTTCATGAACTTCACCATTCGCCTGATTTCGTCGTTTACAACGTAAGTGTTCCCGCTTTGAAGGAAATACTTCTTCAGGTATTCCGCCGGCACGTTCTTCACCGAGTAGTCTTTATAAATGCCCTTCCGGGCTGTTTCAAGAGCCGTCTTGTTAATATCGCTTGCTACGATCTGAAATTGCACATTGGGATAGATCGGGCAAAGCCTTTCCTTGATCACCAATGCAATTGTATATGCCTCTTCGCCGGTTGACGAGGCCGCGCTCCACACCCGGAATACCGGATTTGCCTCATTCTGCCTTTCACTGAGCGCCTGCGGAACGATAATCTTCTCGAATGCATCAAACTGGCTCGGGGCGCGGAAAAAATATGTCTCGTTGATGGTTACGGCTTCGAGCAATTCACCGAGTTCGTCACTGCCCGCTATCGATTTTATAAATGAAATATATTCCTCGTATGTGCCTTTCTTCGTGGCTGCCATCCTGCGCAGCACACGAGTCTCCAGCCGGCCTTTCTTGCTTTCGGAATAATAAATCCCGCTCAACTTGTAAACCAGATCACGCGCCTCACGGAACGAGGCATCGCTCATTCCGGCTCTTGACGCTTCAGAGTCGTTTCCCGCACCTTCACCGGGTTGCGGGTCCGGCGCCGGTGGCTCATGTTTAAGTATCTGCGATGTCATAACTTATAATGCCGTCTCTTCCATATACAAATTTATTTCCTTAAGCCCATTATCTTACATCAGTTATTCTAAACATCAATTATCAAGCCAAGATTATCATTTTGCATCCCTGTCACCGGGAAGATAATATCACATTAGAATATACAAAACTAAAAACGCCCATCAACATTAATAATTTTGATTTCTGACAATTTTATATATTCGCCGCTTTTCCCGAGACGTTAATGCTGAGCTGCTCGATTCGATACCTCAGTTTTGCTCTCGAAATTCCAAGCAGCTTGGCGGCTTTGATCTGGTTGCCTCCCGTTATGCTCAGTGTCTGGTTTATCAGGTCTTTCATCACGTCGCCCATGGCCACCCCGCTGCCCGATATTTTCAGATAGTGCTGACCGTCACAAAGCTCTATCGTCGGGCGGGAAGACTGTGCCGGGCTGACCGTCACCCCTTTCAGGAAACTCAGGGATTCCTTGGAAATTATATCAGCCATTTCGAGCAATACCACTCGCTCGATCACGTTGCGCAGCTCACGAATGTTGCCGCGCCAGTGATAGCTTTTCATTATCGACACTGCCTCGGGAGTGAATCCGGTAATCCGCTTGTTGAACTTCTTGTTGAACTCGTTGACGAATGCCGTGGCAATCTTGATTATATCATCGCCCCTCTCGCGAAGCGGCGGAAGTATCAGCTTGGCCACGTTCAGCCTGTAATAGAGGTCTTCCCTGAATTTTCCATCCTCGACAAGCTTCTCGAGTTCCTTGTTCGTGGCGGCTATCACCCTGACGTCAACGGCAATTTCCTTTGCCCCGCCAAGCCTGTAAAATTTTCTTTCCTGCAGCACCCTGAGCAATTTCACTTGCAGATCCAGCGACAGCTCGGCTATCTCGTCCAGCAGTATCGTGCCGTGCTGGGCCTGCTCGAATTTGCCTTGCTTTATCTTCTCCGTGGCGCCGGTGAAGGCTCCGCGCTCGTAGCCAAACAGCTCGTTCTCGGCCAGCTCGCGCGGTATTGCTCCGCAGTTTATCGTTATGAACGGCCCGCCCGAGCGTGGCGAATTCTCGTGAATGTATCTTGCCATCAGCTCCTTGCCGGTGCCC
>CAZIHB010000012.1:0-14247 GCA_964538535.1 uncultured Hyphomicrobiales bacterium
AGAAAAGTGCTTGCCGACCTTGCAATGAACAAACCCGAAATGTTTGCAGCCATTGTAAAGCAGGCAATAAAATAGACTGCTTGCAGTTCAAATTTTCTATAAGCCGCTCCATTCACATGGCGCGGCTTTTTTAATTTTTCAGACTTCAGGTTAAACTTTTCGGGGAAAAATGCGTCAAAAAATAAGCATACTGATGATATTTTTTCAAATAACCGGAAAAATCCATGAAAAAGACAAAAAACGGCACAGCCTGGATTATTATTAATATTGTGGCATTGTTGCCGCTGATCGGCATATTCTCTCATTTCAGCCTCGACTTCTCGGGCACGGGGCCTCTCCTGACAGCCACTATACCGCAGGAAATTCTCAATTCGCCGCGATTCGCCGGCCACCACCTGACGCCGCTCAAGCTGCCGCTGAAAAGCAGCGGTGAATGGGCAATCCGGATGCTCACGGCATCACTCACCATAACGCCCCTTTCGATCATGCTCGGCAAGAAGAACATAATCCGCTACAGGAAAGCTTTCGGACTTTACGCGTTCTTGTATTCATTCCTGCATATCGTGTTCTTCGCAGCGGAGAACGGGCTGATTCCGATATTCAACGAGCTTAATTTCATCCTTGGCCTGATCTCGCTTCTTATCATGATTATACTGGCGGCAACCTCCAACAGGTGGTCGATGAGGCGGATGGGCGGGGCATGGAAAAAATGCCAGAAGGCGGCATACGCGGCCGCGCTGCTTGCAATATTGCACGTGGTGCTCCTCAGCCACGGCACCTGGGAGATATACGCTGCAGTGACCGGGATCGGCTTTGTTGTCAGGATGCCGGCCGTCAGGAAAATGTTCGGGAGGGCAAGGGCGCAGAAGGAAATCGGCACCGGCCGGGCAGCGTGATTGGCCGTTCAGGCCCGGGCGGGCGGGGCGCGATTGAAATAATGCGCGAAAATGGCCGCCTTATTCTCCTAAATTCAGATCGGCGTAAATTTTTCTTGGAAAATATGCATCATAGTCCTAATTTTGTAGCTCATATTTTTTATAAGGAGAGATAGGATATGAATGCTATCGATTTGGTAAATTCGATGTCAATAGAGAACGCGATAGCTTACCGCAAGGATAAAGATGGTGAGAACTTCGCTGAGATCCCCGATTTCAAACCCGGTGACACTTTGAACGTAGCCGTCCGCGTAGTTGAAGGCGAGAAAGAAAGAATTCAGAACTTCAAGGGAATTGTGATTGGAAGACGCGGCTCCGGTATAAATGAAACTTTCCTTATAAGAAAAATCTCCAATGGTGTCGGGGTTGAAAGAGTATTTCCGATCTATTCTCCTATGATTCAGAGTATTACTGTTTTGCTCAGGGGCGAGGTCCGCAGGGCAAAGCTTTATTATCTTCGCGGAATGTCCGAAAAGAAAATCCGCCAGAAACTCAGATAGGATTAAAGATTTACCGATTCTACGGCAGCGAACATTGTTTGACTGCCGTTTTTTTTATTAGTTTTGTTGTTTTGTGCCGTGCATATTTTCGCGGCATTTTCGTGGGCTCGCGGGCACCGGATATAGTGCCGTAAATCCCGCTGCCCGATAAATTTGATTACATACTGGAAAAGCTGAATGGCTATTTATCTGCTGACAGGGGCAGCCGGTTTTATCGGGTCGCACACGGCAAGGCTGCTGCTTGGCCGCGGCGATGAAGTGATCGGCATCGACAACCTGAACAACTACTACGATCCGGCGCTGAAGCGCCACAGGCTGGCCGGGCTCAAGCTGATGAAGGGATTCTCGTTCATCGGGGGCGATATTGAGAATCTCGCCGAGCTTGATGCCATCTTCTCGAAATATAAATTTGATGCGGTCATCAATCTCGCGGCCAGGGCCGGGGTGAGATACAGCATTGAAAATCCCCACGTTTACGCCACGACTAACTTCAACGCGACGCTGAACCTGCTCGAGATGATGCGCAAGCACGATGTGCGGAAATTCGTTCTGGCCTCCTCCAGCTCGCTCTACGCTGGCGAGGAAACACCTTTCACGGAGGACCTGCCCGTGAACAAACCCATTTCGCCCTATGCCGCGACGAAGAAGGCTGCCGAGATGATCGCGTATTCCTATCACAGCCTCTTCGGCATTGACGTCTCCGCGCTCAGGTACTTCACTGTTTACGGGCCCGCGGGGCGCCCCGACATGAGCTATTTCCGCTTTATCACGAGCATCGGCAGGGGCAGACCGATTGAAATCTATGGCGACGGTTCCCAGACCCGCGACTTCACCTTCGTTGATGATATCGCGAGAGGCACAGCCGAGGCCCTGCGGCCGCTCGGCTACGAGGTGATCAATCTCGGCGGGGGCAGGAAGCCGGTCTCGATCAACTACATGATCGAAATCATCGAGAAGCTGCTCGGGAAAAAGGCTGTTATTGAATATAAAAAATTCCACGAGGCCGACATGAAGGAAACCGGGGCCGATATTTCGAAGGCCGGCCGGCTGCTCGGGTGGTCGCCCGAGGTGGATATTGAACAAGGGCTGGAAACCACGGTAAGGTGGTTCGGCGAGAACGCTGCCCTGATTAAAGATCTGATTTTATAGGCATTGGAATGGAATTGATTAACGTTTGCTACGTGAGCCACTTTCCGCACATGAAAATGGGCGGGCAAAGAAGCATGTTTCACCTTGTCGAGCATCTCGACCGGTCGAGGTTCCGCCCGTTCGCCATATGCCCCGAGCCGGGCGAGCTCTCCGAGCGGCTTGAAGCAATCGGGTGCAAGTGCTTTTTCGTGCCGCTTGTCAGCATAAAACCTAAGAACATTGGCAAGTTCGGGGCCATACCCGGCAAGATCAGGACTATTATTCGCGAGAACAATATAAAAATTCTGCATCCCGACTATCCTTCAGATACCTTTTTCTGCTGGTACGCAGCGCTGGGCACCGGCGCGAGGATTATCTGGCATGTCAGGTGGAACCAAAAAGCCATGAAGGACGTGCTGTTCGAGAAAATCTGCGACGGGATCATCGGGGTGTCGGATGGGGCCGGGAGAAGATTCTCGAGCAGCCGGAAGGTACGCTCCAAGTATAGGACAATCTTCAACGGGGTTGATTGCGAGCTTTTCAGGCCGGTTGAGGATAAGAATGCAGTGCGTGCAAGGCTCGGCCTGCCCGAGGGCAGGTTCATGCTGCTTTTCGCGGGCGTGCTGAAGGACGGTAAGGGAATATACGAGATAGCCGAGGCCGTGTCGATGCTGGAAAAGGATCCCGAGGTTGCCGAGATGCCTCTGACGGTCTTTGTCGGATCGCAGGATGACAGGGACAAGCTGGAGCTCTTCAAGGATTTTGTTGCTGAAATGATCGCGCGGGGAGATATCCGGATATACTCGCAGCAGAAAAATATACACGAGTGGATGCAGGCGGCGGATGCCCTGGCCATCCCATCGCACGAGGGCAACGAGGGAATGCCCCGAGTCCTCTACGAGGCGCTTGCCTGCGGCACTGCCGGCATCGGAAGCGACACCTCGGGTGTTAACGAGGCTATTACTCCCGAGACGGGCATCCTCGTCAGGGAAAAGTGCCCGACGGACATAGCGGCAGCCGTGAAAAAACTAATAAACGACAGGCAGCTGCTCAGGGAATTGCAGCTCAACGGCAGGGAGCGCGCGCTTACTCATTTTGATATCCGGGTCCATGCCAGGAAAGTGGAAGATTTCTACATGGAAATTTTATCCAGATAGGAAACACATAGAATATGAACATCCTGTTCCTCAATTCGGCGAAGTTCTGGGGCGGCAACGAGCGCTGGAGCGCTGCCGCCATAAGATCGCTTGCCTCAAGGGGGCATAAGCTGTTCCTTGCAGCGAGGACGAACATATTTGACGAGATGCTACCCTTGGAGGCCGCCACGATAATCAAGCTGCCATTCCGGCACGAGCTGGATCTGTCAACTTATCTCCCGCTTTGGCGGCTGATAAGAAAAAACAGAATTGACGTCCTTGTGCCGACAAAGAGGAAAGATTACGTGATCGGGGGCGTGCTGGCTCGCCTGAGCGGGGCGGCCTGCGCCATGCGCCTCGGCATCACCCGGGAGGTGCCCGGGTGGGATCTGCCCCAGAGGTTTGTTTACAAGTCACTGCCGCGGGCCATAATAGTGAACGCGCGCAAAACCAAAGAAATACTTGTTGACAGCGGGCTGAGCAATCCCGGCCGCGTGCATCTGATTTACAACGGCTACGATTTCCCGGAGGAATGGGAGAAATTCGAGGAAGCGCGGCTTGATACATCTGAATTTACTTTTGCCGCTGCCGGCAGGCTGTCACCGCAGAAAGGGTTCGACCTGCTGCTCGAGGCCTGCGCGCTGCTTAAATCGCGCGGCGCGCGGTTCAGGATCTACATCGCGGGCGAGGGCAGCGCGAGAGAGGATTATGAGCGGTTCATAGCCGAAAACGGCCTGGAGTGCCACGTTGAACTGATCGGAGAAATCCGTAACGTCAGGGGATTCTTTGCCGAGAGCGACGCGGTAATCATCCCATCGCGAAACGAGGGAGTGCCAAACGCGCTGTTCGAGGCAAGAAGCGTGCGGAAGCCCGTGCTGGCAAGCGATGCCGCGGGCATACCCGAAGTGGTCTCGCACGGCACGGACGGAGTGCTTTTCGGCTTGCACCCGGAAGAGATAGCCGACGCCATGATGAACGCCATAAACGGGAAATATGATCTTAAGGCCATCGGTGAAGCAGGATTCAGGAAGCTGCATAGTGAATTCACGCTCGAAAGGATGACGGACAAGCTCGAGGCTCTATTCAATCACCTGACCGGTGAAAAATGATCAGGTGGTTCAAAAAACGCTGGATGTTCCTGAGAAGGATACCATTCATACTTGCCAGAAAATACGTGAAATCAGGCAGGATACTGATTATTCAAACTTGCGCGCTCGGCGACGCTGCCATACTCGTGCCGTTTGTCAAAAAAATAATCGATACCGGCCTCAAGGTCACAGTTGCAGCAAAGCCCGGCAGGGCCGAGTTCTGGTCGATCGTGCTGCCGGGAATAGAAGTAATAAATCTTGATTATAACCATTTGCCGCAGCCCGAGGTGGATAAATTCTGCAAGCGGTTTGAACGGGAGCAGTACGAGGCGGTCTTTGCCGTCAGCATCATGCCCGAGCCCGCGATGGTGGCATCATTCTGCAGCGCGCGGAACTGCTTCGGCCTGATCGAGGATTCGCATTATTACCGCGGCTCACTCATCTCATTCAGAAAAAGATACAACGCGGGGAAAAACGAGCACGTTCACTCGAGATTTGCGCACCTTTTCAATCTATATTTCAAGGATATCGATTTTACGGATCTCGAGAAGCCTGGCGCCGTTTTGTCTTGCAGCGAGGGAAGTAAAGTGCTCATTCATCCCGGGGCGAAGTGGAAACCCCGCCGCTGGCCAAAAGAAAAATTCCTCGAGCTGGCGCGCGCGCTCGAGGGCAAGGGGTGCGATGTCAGGATCATACACGGCGCGGAGGATCCCGATCTGGGGGAATATTTCAGCAGGGAAATCGGCCCGGGCAGGGTATCCTCGCCGGCCGGCATGAAGGAACTGCTTGATGAGATAAAATCGCGTGATGTTTTTATCGGCAATGACTCGGGGCCTGCCCACCTGGCAAATTTATTCGGCAAAAGGACCGTTGTGCTGTGGGGGCCGGGCAACGACAAACGGATTGCCCCGCTCGGCCCGAATGTTTCGGTTGTCATGCGCGACGTGCCTTGCCGCCCCTGCCGTCAGTACCGCTCGGGCGATACCTGCGAGAAGGGAGATAACATCTGCCTGAAACAGATTGAAGTCCGCGACGTAATTGATATTTTGAATATATAAAGCAAAGCGATAAGCCGATGAAGAGCTACTTTACATTCGATACAGCGGGCAGCAGGAACAGGAGCAGATATTTCCGCGGGGCACTCTTCAGGAACGGGGCAAAGCCGGTTTACGGCCTTAGAAGTTTTATTTTAAAATACATTAAAAGCGTGTGATATGAACAAAACTCCTGTCGTTTCTTTCAAAACGATATCAATCAACGGATACAGCGGGATAAAGTATTACTCCCGCAACCTGATACGCGCACTTGCCGGCCTGGATATTCAGCTCAAACTATTCACAACGTTCAAGCAGAAGGGGATGGTGGAAGAGTTACTCGGGAATATGCCGAATATCGATGTTCAGAATCGGCTGCCGCACCCGCGCGCACTCGGCAGGCAGCTCGAGTTCATCACTTCCCCGTGGTCCGACAGGAAGCTGATATCACTCGCCCGTGAATCATCCGACATGCTTCACTGGCTGAACCCGGAATTCTTCCACCCGTCACTATCCGAGTCGGCGGTGACAGTTCACGATATGTTCCCATTCTACGAGGACGAGTGGGCGCATCGGGCTTTCGGTGCCGGGCAGGCGAGGGAGCAGGAAATGAACCGCAGGATAATCGAGACGGCCGGGATGATCTTCGTGCCATCCCGGGAAACATTCAACGACGTGATAAAATACGTGGCCGGAGTGAACCCTGATAAAATTATCGTGGCTCCGCTTGCGGCGGGAGAAGCTTTCAGGCCTGTGGAACCGTCGCCACAGGTGCTCGGGGGATACGGCCTTGAAAAGGGGGAATATTTCCTTTTCGTAAGTCAGCTGAACCCGCGCAAGAATCTCGAGGGAGTGCTGGAGGCATTTTCGATGCTGCCGCCCGCGCTGAAGCAGAAAAAGAAACTCGCTATCGTGGGCGGGGGCAGCCAGGCAAGAACTGAAGCAGCAAAGAGCAGAATTTCCTCGCTCGGGCTTGGCAGCAGCGTTGTCATGCTGAAATCTGTGCCGGATGAAAACCTGCGTCACTTGTATTCAGGTGCCATTTGCCTTGTTTTCGTTTCATTTGCCGAAGGGTTCGGCCTGCCTGTAATAGAAGCGATGAATTGCGGTTGCCCGGTGATAACTTCCAACGTGTCGTCCATGGCCGAGGTTGCCGAAAACGCTGCTTTGGCGGTGTCGCCACGCGACAGCCGTGAAATTTCCATGGCAATGGCACGTTTGGCTAATGACGTCAGCTTCAGGTACGTGTTATCAGAGAGCGGGATATCCCACTCGCGCGATTTCTCGTGGGAAAAGACCGCCCTGCTGCACTACAGGGGATATGTGAAATTTATCGAGAGAAATAAATAATGCCCGCGGTTAAATTTATTTTTACGCAGCTTGGCAGGATCGGCGACATGATACTGCTCACATCGGTGTTCGATGCCGTGAAGTCGGCTTATGCCGAGTGCGAAATCGATGTGATTGCCGGGCGTCACAATTCCTTGATAATCGAGGGCAGCCCCCTCGTCGGCAGGCTCTTCGTCTTCGAGAAGTCTCCGCTGAAATTGTTCAAATTCATGCGCGAGCTGAAATCCGAGAGGTATGATTTCCTGGTCGATCCAAAAGATCACGAATCCGCGGAGAGCTGCATGATTGCCACGTTCGTTAATGCGCGGAAGAAAATAGGATTCAACCCGCACGGCAAGAAAGTATTTGATGTCTCCGTGCCGCCGAACGTTGAGAACGAGGACATCCACTTCATCGACAGGTGCTTCAGCGCCCTGGCCCATGCCGGGGTGAACCGTCCCGCGCTGCCGCCGCGGCCGAAACTATTCCCCAATCCCGAAAGCATCCGCCACACCGGGCAATTCCTCGAAAGAAATTCCGTGGAAAGTTTCGTGCTCGTTAATATATCAGCCGGCAATCCCGAGAGGCTGTGGCAAAGGGACAAATGGTCCAAGGTGGTCAGCCATCTTGAAAGCATGGGTAAGCGGGTGATAATCAACAGCGTGCAAGAAAATTACCCCGACGCGGAGTATATAATATCGCGCAATCCCGGCGCCACGCGATTCCCCGCCTCGAGCATACTCGACACGATCGCGCTGGCCTCCCGGGCGAGCCTGATCATCACGCCCGACACGTCGCTGGTGCATATTGCATCGGCGTTCGACGTTCCGCTCCTTGGCCTGTTCGATTCTGATAATTATAATTTTAATAAATTCCGTCCGCTCAGCTCCCGGCAAAAAGTGATTCGATCTGCCGGGCCCGTCAATAAAATAGCGGAAATCACCCCTGAAGAAGTAATTTCCGCCATTAATTCCGCTGTTATTTAAGCATTTTTATATTGGCTTCGCGGCATGGTGAAGCCCCGCGGCTATTTCACCACGCTGAATTTCGCGCTTCTGCTCCCATTGCTGCCGCTGATAATCACAGCATAAACCCCGGCGGGATAATTGCCTGCATCGACGGTGAACTCGTATTCTCCGGCGGCGGCTTCATCCACGTGGCTGCTGTAAATTATCTTGCCGAACATATCGGAAATTGTCACATCCAGGCCGGTTGCCACGGGAAGCCCGAAGGTGAACGTGACTGCCCCGGCCACGGGATTGGGCTTGGCATTGCCGAGATAGAACCTGTCGGAAACTTTCTTCGCCACGATTTTCAACTCACGGCCGCATTTTGACGCCCCGGTCATCTCGAGCTGTTCTGCATGGCCCGAGAGATTCACCACTCTCGAGAGGCAGTTGAAGCCGAACATGATAGAATCCGTCTGTTCTTCTTTTGTTACTTCGCCCGGCCTGTAGCACGCGGCAACTAGCGCGGAGTCACCCGGCACAAGCCTGAGGGGCAGCTGTGACTGGGGTACGGAGAAGCGTAGGTTGCCCGCGAGGAACATGTTGTCGATAATTATCGGTTTGATGCCGTAGTTCCGGATCATGAACGTGTCGCAGGTTAATGTGCCCAGCTCTTTGCTGCCGAAATCGAGGAACGGCGGGCGCCCGTTCATCCCGGACACCGCAAGAGTGAGGCCCTGGATCGTGTCGCGCTTTGTCGTGGTCTTGCCGGTTCTGTCAGTGGCTTGCAGCGCGTATATCGCGTCGAGGTACCTGTCCTTGACTTCCACGATTAGCCTCGATTCCCGCAGGTCATTCTTCTCGTACTTCACCGAGCAGTTCACGGAGTCGAGAATATCGATCCTGCTTATGCCGGTGTCGAATAATTGGCTCTCGGAGACGTTGACGTAGTCTGCCCTGGCGCAGCTGTCGCGCCCCGTTTGGATCGAGGGCGGGTCCACGTCCTTTTTTATCATCATTGTGATTGCTGCAACCTTCCTGTCGAAGCAGTTATTGCCGATCAGGAGAGTATCAGTGAAAAGCCCCACAGTGTCCTGCCCGTGATAGCATACCGTGACGGTGTCGAACCGGCCGGGGGCAATATTGATCTTTTTGGGATTCTTTATATAGAATTTCCCGCTGTTCGAGAGAAGTTTCGTGATAGTAAAGTCTTGATTAGCCCATTTGCCGTAGTTCTCAATAACTATGTCGAAACAGAATTCGCCGGCAGCCGAGCTGGAGTCCTTGTATTCCGGAATAAAATGCGCGGGGCCCACACCCTTGACGGCATAGGTGAACCCGGAGACATCGTTGCTGAAGCTGCTGTAATGCCGGGCGGAATCATAAGCAATGATATCGAAGCTGCCGTCTGAGTAGGGATCTATCATTTCCGCGGTATATTTGACCACTTTCTGGTAAGGCAGAAAGTCATCGACCTTGACAATCATATTTGCTAATTTGGCAGCCGGCACCTGCACTTCCATGATTCCGCTGTCGTTCGTCGAGGAGTCGGAGATCACGCCGCGCAGTTTCAGGCAGTCTCGTTCCGACTGAATCTTCGGCGGGTTAAAATCTAACTTCTTCAGGTTCATCCCGCCAAAGTAGCCATAGGAATTTGCCGTGCCATAGCCGTAAACGTAAATTCCGGATCCGGCAGGAACGTCAACGGTATGGACACCATCGCGCACCGTTGCATGATAATAATAATAGTCGGAATTCGGTACGCGGATGAATAACGACTGCGGGATCGCCACCTCGTCAATCTTGGCCGATTTGATACCTTCTCCGTTCGTGACCACGGTGATGTACTGCTCGTTATAAATTTTCTCGTAGGTATATCCGCCGCCGAATTTGTTCATGGCCTCGTAAGTCTGCACGTTTATGCATCGGTAGAAAGGAGAAAATTGCTCGACGGGGGGAATTACCATCATCAGCGGGTCGCCCTGCCCGTTGTCGCCATTATTAATCCCGGCCGTCTTCTTGTATTCCATCACGAGTATCGGCGCCGAGGCCTTGATTGCCGCCGGCTCGGAAAGATCGGCCTCGTAGAATTTTCCCTTGTTGAGCTTGAAGCTCGGCAAGCCCGCGATCTCGATAACGTTATCGTCGGAGGCAGATAGAATCCTGTACCTGTCATCATTATAATAATTCGGATCGTAGGAAGTCTTGTGGAACGGCACGATGATGGCATTTGTCCCCCAGGATTCCACGGGCGGCATCTGCTCGATGAGGCAATCCCTCGATATTCCCCTGTCCAGTGGCACGGTCGCCCGTTGGTGCCCCGCGAAAACTGCCACGGGCTTCGTTGATTCCACCCGGCTCCCGGTCAGGTCCTTGTTGAATTCAACCTTGCTCAGGGCTGTCTGGACAAGATAGACCTGCCCCTTATTCATCCTTACCGTCTGTATGGTCAGGCCGTTGGCATATGTTGCCGCGGAAGGAGTGATCGTGACCTCGGTGCTGTCCTCCGTGGCCACGACGGCAAATTGGGAAGGCGTCCGGCTGTCCCATTGGTCTTCTTTATCGGGGGAGTCGTCGGAAGTGTATGTCAGCACGTAGTATAGCTTGCCGAGAGCATCCGTGGGCAGCACGATGAACGCCTCGCTTGTCGTCACTGCCTGGGAATGGCCGTAGATGGTTATGTCTTCATCGGATGAGACGTGGAAAGTGTTGTTCCGCACTTTCTCGCACTGCTGGTTGTCGTATTCGGCAAGTATCCCGCTTGAGTTATACCCCCGCAGCTCCGAGTAGAAATACGTCGTTTTGAACACATAGACATCCTTGGGGTCAGTGATCTGAAACGAGGTGCTGACGACGGTGCCGTCAAATTGAGTGTAGCTGATCGTCCCCTTTGTGGGCTTCTCTGCAGCTATGAAAATAAAGAGAGAATCGCCGTATTTCTGAATGTCATCGGAGTTGTACATATAGTTATGGTAATTAGGCAGGTAGGCCAGCCAGAAATCTTTGCCCTTGGAATCGGAGATGGGCAATTGCGCCGAAGCGCACCACGGCAAGGCTGCCCAAAAGGCAACACAAGCGAGCGCGTTAAGTATGAGCCGAGAGTATATTTTTTTCATCTATCAATCGCTCCGGAGCTTTTCAGCTTTAGATTGTTAAACTTGATTTATTTCTTTAATTTTACATCGGGTATCTGCAACGAAAGGGCATTTTTTTACTTTTTCCGCGCAGTCCCGAAACAAAAAAACGTTCGGCTTTTCAGAAGCCGAAAAAGTTCTTATAGAATAGACACACCAATATAAAAAAAGTTACCAAGGAAATGAAAAAACTTTTACATGGCGACATATTAAAGCAGCGGCTGACGGCCGAGGAGGCTCTGAAGGCAAGGCGGCACCCGGTTTCTGTCCTTTTGGACAGCATCCGCAGCCTCTATAATGTCGGCTCTATATTCCGCACGGCGGATTCCGCGCTCGTGGAGGAGCTTATCCTCTGCGGATTCACACCTCATCCGCCGAGGAAGGAAATCGAGAAAACGGCCCTCGGAGCCGTCGATACAGTGCCCTGGCGCTTCGAAAAAAACGCGATCGAGGCGATTGCCAGGGAAAAAGCAAAAGGAAAAAAAATCATAGCGGTGGAACTAACCGATTCTTCCGTTCGTTATAATGAGTTGAAACCGGATGATTACCCGATGTGCCTCGTGCTGGGCAACGAGCTCGTGGGAATCAACGACGACGTGCTCGCCGCGTGCGATGCCTCGATAGAGATACCGATGTATGGCGTCAAGCACAGCCTGAACGTGAGCGTGGCCGCCGGGATAGCCGTGTATGAGGCTGTCAGGATATATAATTCGTGTGAATATAATAGATAATCAGGATAATAAAATGAAGATAAACATCGGGCTGCCAGCCAACCCAATTTACGACATATTTGCCGGCAACCTTGAAAAGGTGAAGGAAAACCACGATATCAACATATATCGCCTGAGGGAAAGCGACTGCATCGAGCGCTTTCTTGCCGGCAGCCTTCAGGCAGCGTTTCTCTCCCCGCTTGGCTACGGCATGGGAGTGAAGAAGGCAGATTTCCGCGTGGTGCCGGGGCCTTGCATCTCGGTGGAGGGTTATAGCGGCATCCTCTCGCTCTATTTCAACGAGGGACTTTCATCCATCAAAAGCTGCATGGCACCCGACACGGAGGACTATCTGATAATTCTGTCGAAAATTCTGCTTGCCGAGCGTTACGGGATGGAAGTGGAAATTTCGGCCGGGAAAGGTGAAGTGGCCGCACAGCTTGGAAAAGCCGACGCGGTGCTGGCATACGGACGCGACGAGAGCATCGGCTCCTCGATGGACATGACCGAGGACTGGCTGGAACATTTCGAGCAGATATTGCCGCTTGGCTTTTGGGTGACAAAAGCAGAAGACGACAGCCCCGAGGGTATCAATGATATTCTTGCAGCCCTTGCTTCCGAGGAGATGCCGAGGCAGGTTTACACGCGCGACAGCAGCGGCGATGACGACAGCGCGCGCGAGGGCAGAATCTTGTATTTCTGGGACGAGAGGATCGAAGAAGCCTTCGACCAGACCCTGCACTTGCTTTACTATCACCAGTATCTGCCGGAAATCGGCGCGGTAAAGATTTTCGGACAGGACAACGAAGCCGAGAGCCTATGATAAAGCTGATAGACAGATATATACTCAGGTTTCACGTGGCGCCGTTTCTTTTTGGCTTTTTCACGGTGATCTTTCTTTTCCTGATGCAATTCCTCATGCGCTATCTTGACCAGCTCGTGGGAAAGGGGCTTAGCGCGTGGGTTGTCACCCAGCTGATCGCGTATAATCTCAGCTGGATGGTGGTGCTTGCGGTGCCGATGGGGGTGCTCTTCTCCACGCTGATGGCCTTTGGCGGGCTTAGCGCCAACCACGAGATCACGACCATCAAAGCCGGGGGCGGGAGCTTGCTCAGGATGATGTTCCCCGTTATTCTCGTGGGCATTGCCATGACTTACGGCCTCTACCGGTTCAATGATGAGGTGCTGCCCGAGTCAAACCACAGGGCGAAAATCATGCTCAACGACATAAAGCGCAAGAAGCCTACATTCGCCCTCGAGCCCGGGCAATTTTCCACCCAGCTGGAGGGATACACGATACTCGCGCGGCAGGTGGATTCGTCGGGGCTGCTCAGGGGCGTCACGATCTACGATCAGACGCGAATCAGCACCAAGAATATCATATCTGCCGATTCCGGCACGGTGATGCCCACGAGGGACTTCAACTGGATGATATTGACACTTTATAACGGCGAGATACACCAATCCCCGGTGAATGCCTTCAAGAACTATCGGGTTGTCGATTTCGGCGAATACAAAATCGCCCTGAAGGCGGAAGGATTCTCGCTTGAGAAGACTGCCTCGGACATGATGCCGAAGAGCGACCGCGAGCTGACAATAAAGGAGATGCGGGCACTCGTTGACGAGAGTATGAAAAATTCAAGCACTGCAGATTCGCGCGTGCAAAAAGAGATAGAGCATCATTACAGCTACCTGATGGGCAGCGCCCGGGGGCTGCTCTCATCTTCCAATGGCGAATCAGGGTTCGCCAGGCCCGGGATGCTTTCGAATCACGCTGACACGGGCGCCGCCGCGACAATCGACAGGCTCGACAGAAGGGTTTCGATGCTGAAATCAGCTGTTTCCACGGATATTGCCCAGATTGATGAGTTCCGGCAGCGCGCTGATTCGTTCCAGGTGGAAATTCAGAAAAAATATTCCATACCGTTTGCCTGCTTTCTGTTTATTTTCGTGGGCTGCCCGCTGGGCATCAAGACGCGCGGCGGAAATTTCGGCGTCAGCGCCGGGATCAGCCTCGGTTTCTACATTCTTTACTGGGCCTGCCTGATTGGAGGGGAAAAGCTTGCCGACCGCGGCCTCATGTCGCCGTATATCAGCATGTGGCTCGGTAATATTATTATCGGGTTGCTTGGGCTCATCCTTACGCTGAAAGTGAACAACGAGTCGCTCACCTTGAGCAGGACAAAGTATTTCCTCCGGATCACGAACTTTGCCGCGAAGCTTTTCGGGAGAAAGTAACAAACCTGCTGCAGGCATTCCAATATAAAACTATTTCAATTTGAGGGCGGCCGATCGGGCTGCCTTTT
>CAZIHB010000013.1:0-14199 GCA_964538535.1 uncultured Hyphomicrobiales bacterium
GCCGTCAAAATATTGTGCCATTCTGTCAGGATCGATCGAATAGAACTTGAAATTATAGAGTCCGCCGATAAGAGCCTGGTTTTCTGCAGTAATTTCCACTTTCAGCTCAGGCTTTTTGTCCGAGGCTGAAGCGTGTGGCATCGTTGTTGCAAAGTTAGGCAGGCCGGGGAATGCATCGTTCAGTTTCCTTGGTGTAGGCTGCTGATAATCACCCTCGTCATATGCCAGCACTTTATAATAGTATTCAATGTTGTTCAGCAATTTCTCGGTCTTTCCGGGTTCGTCGTTAAGATCCATTATTCCGTTGTGGTTATCGTCCCCTATGTCTGCAAAGAACCTTCCGTTAGTCTGCTCCTTCATGTAAGGAATAATTGCATTATTGATTACCTGGGGAGTGTCCTCGAAATCCGGGAAATCAACCGTTACTGACTGATTCTGGATTCCGTTGTAAATAAAATCGAGAGTTCTTTGAACGTGCTCGGAGTCAATCATGGCTTTGCCCATATCGTAGGGGCCATAAAAATCTATCGAGCTGAGGCTGCTGCCGAACGACAAGTTCTTTAACGTCTTCAGATCATATACAGAGTCTATTGAAGTAACTTCAACTTCCCTGATGTTAATCCAGCCTAGTCTGTAATATTTAATCTTCTTGGTCTGCCCATCAATTATCGTATCTTTTTCATCTTCTACGATGGTCGTATCCATTTTTGACGGCTTCCATGAACCAAAAACACCATCTTTAAATGATGCATATAACCTGTAAATAGTATCAGTTGAATATGGAGGCCTATTTTTTACAGCAAGCATTTTATTAATTTGAGTGGTATCTGATGTGATAAGCTTCACTTCTTTCTTGAAGCAGAAAGGATTGAACTTATGAAGAGCTCTGTTCAGCTTGGCAACGCCAAGGAACACTGAATCAAGTATCTTGATGTTCTTGTTGTAATTAGGCAGGTTCGTAACGTAGATCTGCTCCATATCCGTTTTGTTCTTATCATAATTCGGATCGCTTTCGATAATGGTCCTATAGTACTGGCCCCAAGGATCTGTAATTTTTGTTTTTGGAACCATCAAACGAACTACCTGCCTCAGAGTGTTATAATCATTCTTTTCATAACTAACCGTCTTATATGAGCCATAGCCGGTTCTCATAACTCTTACGGCCATTGAGTCAGTAATCTTGTTATTCTGGTCAACAACCGGGCCAATCACTACAAGTGAATCGATAAAAGGCATGGCCGTGTTGCTCTGATCTTTGCCGCCGCGGCGGTATGATTTGTTGAATGGAGTAGGCATTTCGAATTGAGCAACCTGCTTCCAGCCCAACGGCCCTTTACCTGACGGGTACTGCGCGTTGCCGCTGATGTTGTTAATATCGAACGTGTCAAGATTATACCTGCGGGCCCTGAACACCTTGAAACCAAGGAAGTCCATTCCTTTCTCGTAAGTGTCAACCGACATTTCCGCAGTGGAATCCCACTCGATAACGATGCCATTGCTCAAAGGCGTCCATTTGATAATGCCGGAACGATCCGGAGGAACCGGAGCCCTGAAGTTGTTGTCATAAACTGACTGAGCAAATTTATCTCTTCTGACCAGTTCGCAAAGGTCGTCTTCTTTACCTGTAGGATCCGTGCCCTTGCAGGAGTTGGCAAGAATGATACCAACGATAACCCTTACGGTGTCTTTCGGCCTCATGTTGAACGGGCCGGTTGCCATCATGAACCTCTTGTCGCCGGGGCCTGTATCGCCGTCGCGTGTGCCTATCGACATGAAGTTATACCTGTCTTCATCCTTGTCTTTATCATCAGCAATTGACCAGTTCCTGAAAGTCTTCAAACCGAGCTGCTCCGAGTTCGGGTAGAAAGCTCTGTCTTTCCTGATGAAGCCTGTCTCGCCGTAAACGATTTTCTCGATGCCATTCTCATCATACACGTGAATTGTTGAAGGTGATTCAAGGAAGTCGAAACCAAGGTATCCGAAGCCCTTTCCTTTTTCGCCCAAATCAGTGTTTGACCACTGGAAGGCCATGTTGAGAGTAGTGTCGGTATCGTAGTATTTAACCCTGTCATTGCCGGCACCTGCAGTAGTGTTGGGAGCAAGCGCGATGTCAACGTCCATGATGGGCGACATCCAGCAATTCCACAGGGAATCCCTCGAATAGTTCGTGATGTCGTATCTCAGGAAGATAAAGTCACGATAATCACCGAAACCCCATGAATATATTGTGTGCTCAAACTGAAGGCGCAATGGGTACCCATCGTTTTTCCTCTGGGCAACGCCGCCCTCGTAATAGCTGAGGTCAGTATCTTTGAACACGCAGAAAATATCCTCGCTCGAGATGAATGCAGGGCCTTTCGGATAAACCTGCTTCGTGCGAAGAGAAGCATCAGGAATAAAATAACCGAAATATCTGTTATATTTCAATGTGTCATTAACGTTTGTACTCGCATCCCAGATCGGCCAGTTCTGGCCATCCGTGGAAGTGCGGGGAGTTCCGTCGCTCTTGAAATCCGTCGAGAAATAGGTTCTGTAGATGGTTGAATTGGTTGTCTGAAGCTGATCGCCGTCATCAATCCTTCCCGGAACCATCCATGATTTACCGCTGTTAGGGTTGTACGTCACTTCCACGTACGTTTTCATATCCGTAGGATCAGTTGCACCCGGCCTTGGTTTCATTGCAGCAAACCAGACACCGCCGCCGAAAATATACTGGTTGACGGATCCTCTCGGCCAGAAGCCACCGCCTTTGCCGCCCGATTGAGCCACGTTAAGGCCGAAGATACCGTAGTTTGTTGTATAAAAAGATATATTACTAACCGTGTTTTGCTGTAGGTCGAATATACCTGTGGCATTCCTCTGAATCTTCTCGGAATCGTCTCTGTCCTTTGCTTTCCTGTTTATCTCTGCATTCAGTTGAGCAGAGCTGAACAAGGCAAATGCAACAAGAACAATCGTTGCGATTCTCTTCATAATTTTTTCCATATATTCCCTCAATTGTTTATATGAATATATTTTTTATACATTCAAATTAAAAACTCAATGCAATACCGGCACTAAACGTAATCGGAGTCTGGAAATTACCTTTAAATTTCATCGTAGTCTTTACATAGTTAACATAAGACTGATATTTTTCAGCCTGAGTAACTATTCCGTTCTGGTCGAAGTCTGCATTGGCGTTATAAAGCCTGTTGCCATAGTTATCATACTGAGTTGATGAGTATGTCGAAGGATTGGATACTGTTGCATCCTTATAGTAAGGAGTCGAATCGAAATCACCGACTTTCCTGTTAAGTGAAGTTCCGTCATCCAAAGCATCGCCGGTTGCCGTGTAGAATCCGGTAATACCGCGGTTATTGGTCAGGTTTACGATATCTGCAAAGAATGAAAGATAAGTATTGCCTGCTCCGGCACCAAACCAGTCACTAAGCCAGAATCCTTTCTGAATCCTTGAATCGATTCTCCAGAATGACGGGCCCCTCTCGGAGTTGATCTCGCTCAGAGGCTTTCTGTTAAGATCAGTCTTCGTGTAGGGCAAGCCTGACCTGTAAACTGCAGTAAAGTCAATGTCAAGATTCTCGAGCAACTGAATGCCGCCGATTGACGGGCCTTGGTTGTTTGCCCATGTAAAGTCGATCGAGGCGTTCACGTTGTGCCTGATGTCCCATGGCTGTGAGAACGGCACTAAAGGGAACATGGCCATGTTTGTGTACTGGTCAATTGTCTGGCCGAAGTTTGATGTCGGGTCTGATGCTGTTCCGACTGCTGATGCATATGAGTAATTAACTCTGAGGCCTACATGATCGTCCATTGTCGGGCGTTTGCGCAGATCCACTTCAATGCCCTTGGCATTGCCGAATTCTGCTACAGTGTATTGATAATATGGTGTCGGGATGTCTTCAACATATTTTACGCCTAACTGATTGAAAATGTCTTTATAATATGCGCTGACTTCAACAGCGATATCATCTGTGATTCCCTGCTTGAAGCTGACTGAATACGCGTTCGTCCTTTGTGCTTCAACGTTTGGATTGCCAAGTATGTCGCCCGTGCGAAGCACGTCAACCGGGAATTTATCGAACATGTACTGCATTTCAGGCGTCTTGAAGTAGAGGCCGTACGAAATCTGGAATACTGACTGATCCGTGATAGGATAAGCCACGTTGATCCTCGGGCTGATCTGATATTTGATCGATGCATCGCCAAATCCGGAATCTGACCTGATTGAAACAAACTTTGTTCCCGTGCGGTATTTCGAATTAGGATTGAAAAGGTCAAGCCTCAGGCCGGGGTTGAAAATAATACCTTTGTATCTGATTTCGTCCTGAACGTATGCAGCATATTTCGAAGGTTTGTATGGTAAGGATGTCTTTGCATAGATATTGGGATCATCAGCGTAGATGTTGCCGCCGAATTTGTCCGTATATACGTCGAAGAACGGGTTACCGTCCCAAGGCATTGAGTTATAGTGGCGGTGCTGTTCGAAGAATCTGAAATCAATTCCGCCTTTGAAAATGTGTGAGAAATCACCGGTCTGGAATGAGTTCGTGTAGCTTCCTTCAACTTGCCAGTAGTTTCCGTAACGGAACTGAAATCCGCCGGAAGCGCCCGATGTCATCGTGAAGTTCTTCAAACCCCAGGGATTGTTTGTTCCTGATGAGTTCGGAGCTCCTTCATAATACCCCGTCAGAGGATTCCTCTGAGGAAGGTCAAGTTTCATTCTGCCGTCTTTTGTATAGCCGATTGATGTGATTGACTGATAATAGTCAACAATTTTATCGCCATAGACCCTGCCATTTTTCATCTCGCCCGGCACAAGCTGCTGTTGGTTGTTGAGCACCAGGTTATCGACCGGATCGAGCAATTCGAATCCTGTGAAGAAGTTGGGATCGCCGAATGATTTTCTTCTCGCGTTTTCATCGTTGTTCGATGTGTTTGAAATTGAGAACTCGTAGAAACTGTTTGAGTTTAAATTATGGTTGATCTTTGCATAAAGCTGTGAAACGATCTGGTTGATCGCGTTCTGTTTTGCAACGTTTTCCGGTATGCCGTTGCTCTTGCCGTTGATGATTCCCGGATCCGTCGAGTAATACCAGGGCAGAGAATTTATTTCAAAGCAGGAAATACCGTAAGATCCGCCGACGATCAAGCTGAGGTCTTTGATAGGTTCGAATCTGAACTTACCGGTAATGTTCTTAACCCAGGACTGCTGCGGAAGCTTGCCGATGTTGTTGCCAGCCGGGTCATAAACTTCGTAGCTTGCACCCCTGTATGCTTCATTATAATAACGGCCTGTAAGATAGAAGGTCGATTTGCCCAGCATGGGGATAGGTCCGCCTACGCCGAATTCATAAGAATTCTCGTCAGAACCCTGATATTTTGCGCCCTTGCCGGCACTTACCGGTTTAAGCCTGTTGCCTTCCCTGACAAATTCAACGCCGGATGCCTGTGAGCCATAGAGCGAGGGAAGGTCTGTCCTGTAGCGCAGGAAGCCTTCATACCTGTCCGTGCGGCCCGTCTTTACAACCGAATTCACAACGCCGCCCTGGGCTTCGCCGTATTCCGCGGTGAAGTTGCCGGTAAGCACCTGCACTTCTTCCGTGGCGTTGGCTGAAACCATGGGATAATATTTTGTACCGCCGGCACCAAGGCCGCCGGTGAACTGATTGCCCACATCGAAGCCGTCAACGCGAATCTGCGTCTCGGACGAGCGTGAGCCGCGAATGTTAAATCCGGAACCGTCGTTACGTACGCCGGCCGAGAGAGCGATCACGCTCGTGATTCCTTCGCGGGCGGTGCTTGTCAAAGCCTTCGTATCCAGCTTGTCGATCTTGCCGCTTGGCGTCTTTTCGACCATTTTACTGGATTCAATGACGATTTCTTTCATTTCAACTGACTTGTCTTTCATTACCACGTCAATTTCAGTCACTTCGTCCGCCGAGATCCTGATTTTCTTTTTTATTTCCGGCTTACCGACTGACCTGTAAACAATGGTGTACTCACCGGCAACAATGTTTGCCACCTGGTAAGCTCCATCCTTTGATTTAACGTAAGTGCCTCTGGTCGTTCCTTCGACCATTACTGAAGCACCAATTACGCCTTTGCCTTCTTCATCCAGCACTTTTCCTTTGAGAATACCGTGGATGCCGGCATGAAGTATAGCAGGCCCAAGCACGATAGCCAGGAAAAATAGCGCGATAAATTTACGCATCATTACGCACTCCTTTAATTCATCATGCAATTACTAAACATATATATTAATGTACTACTGTAAAACTCTTCGTTGAACTCTGTTTGCCGTCCGTCATCGTTATGAAGTATGTTCCCGGGGCCAGCGCTTTCGTCGAGAATTTGCTGGAATTCACCCCTTGTGTTGCCATCCCGTTGAAAATAGTCGAAACTTTATTACCGAACATATCGTATATATTTATAGTTGTAAAGCCTCCCTGAGGTATGTTGAAATTCACTGTCGTGTTGTCAACGGAAGGATTTGGATAAATGCCTGTTATTGTTGATCCGCTTTCACTTGCTGCCTCTTCTTTCACGCCGACCGTCACATTGAAGTTGCCGCACTGCACCACCTGGGGCGAGAGGTATCTTCTCTGCGAGGCTGCGGATGAAGCATCTTCACTCTGCACTTTTATTACAGGTATGTTTTTCATATCATCGGGCAAAAGGTAGGGTACCCAAGTGTTCCTGTCGTATTCAGCCGAAACTGAGACGTTTGATGCTGCAGACCAGGTGTCGGATTCGGCCTTTCTGGTCGATACAAAAATATCGCTTGTTGCAAATTGATACGTGGAGTCTGTCGTCCAGTTCACGTCAAGTAAGTCAACCCATTTGATCATGAGGTTTTTTCCATCCACGGTGCGGGATATCTGCAATTCGATATCCTGGCTGTTGCCGACAAGATTGTTCGATTCGTCAATGAATGAAAGCCACAAGCCCTGCACTGTGCTTACTTTGCGGATCGTCCATGCTCCGGTGGATGCTGACTTGGTCACTTCAACCACCTGGCTGAGAAGATCGCGGTATTTCTTCGCGCTGTTTGCTTCTCTGAACATTGCTGCAAAGCAGTAGTCGCCGTTGTCGAGCACGGCAAAGTCCTTGGTTGTGTAGCCGATGTAGCAGCTGTCGGGTTCTATGCCCTGAGTTGCAGCGTAATCTCTTATCACGTCGCTCGACATCACGTCGAATTCCGACCATGTATCGCCCTCGTCGCTGGATACTGATACTCCGAATTCGGAACGCTTCGTGTTCTTTTCCGAAATAAAGTTGCCGAATACCGCGTGGTAAATTTTGCCGTCAGGCCCAAAACGCAATGCAACAGGCATGTTGGCCCTTGAGTATTTGCTGTCAACATCAACAAATTTATTGCTCGCCCATTGCGTGGGTATAAATTCTTTCGGATTTTCAACGTCGATAGATTTCCTCGCGCCAAGGTTGTTGTTGTCCGTAAGGCTGCCGCCTGCAGGCGTAACGACGCCAACGTTGAATATATAGAGTGCGGTATTGTTGTCGGTCAGGCCGCCTACTATTTTGGACTCTGATGTGCTCCACACATCTTTCGTGCCGTCATTTCCAAGCCTGCCCCAAATGAATTCCTTGCCGTCTTTGTCCTTCACTGACTTTGAATAAACGACGCCGTTGCCGTCCAATTTCCCGTAAACACCCATAAGGAAGCCGTTCCAGGTGCTCTGCTTTTCGAACACCAGCGATCCGGTGAATATCGTGGCAAGGTCATTGTTATGCTTGAATGCAAAGCAGCTTGGGAATCGTCCTTCGCCCTCGGCATCCTGCTCCGAATCATAAATCAGTACGGAAGGTTCCCAGGTCTTGCCCAGATCCTTGGATATCCTGATAAAGAAATTATTTTTTGAATTTTCTCGATTGAAGTCGGCAGCGTCCGGCGCTTTCGAGCCGCGCTTCACCGTTACGAGTGAATTTGTCTGTGGCTCCCACCAAATCGGCTCCTGGCAGTCCCCGCCGTAGGAGAGTGCGTTTGCCAGCTGGTCAAATGTCGTGAATTCAATGGATTGAATTTTCGAATATCCTGCTTTGCCGAAATCAAGCGGATCACCCTTAACATGCAGCTGCTTGTCCGGATTGACCATTCTCATGTACATGTCCTTTTCGCCGGTTTGCGCGAACGTGGCTGCTGAACTGACTAAAAGGGTAAGAGCGGACAATTTTAAAAATCGTATCAACTTCATAAACACCCTCCATAACAAATTCAAAAAAAATGTTAAGTTTTATTCAAGAAGCAAATATACAAGATTTTTGCCAATTAGGGCACCATTTTCAATATTCGCTTCTGCTTTTCGTCTATGTTTTAATTATCAAATTACCTGATATAACATCATATATAGAATATCCGCCATCACTCACAAAGTTTTGAACACATTCGCCTTGTCGTAATTTTCGTTACGTCGATGTAGCAGGCTTGTTTGGCTTCTTTTCCCCCTTTCCGGAATCATTTCGTTTTTGGCACTTGCTCAGAAGCCGAATTGAATTCCGTAAATCAGAGAAATAGTGCTTTTCATGGTGGCCGGATCTCCGCTCAGAACTCTTTCTTTTGCATCAAAGAGCTTTCCTTCCGCGCCTGCTGTCAGGAATATTCCATATGCGATGTGGAGCTTGCCATAAAGCCTGCCGTAGCTCATCAGCCCGTCGCTTGATCCGCCCACGCCGAGCCGTGCGTGAAGGGAGCCGAGCGGGTTGTCAATCAGCTCTCTCTCGTAGAATACCGTGCCCCAGATCAATCTCTTCTGATCGTTCACGATGACGGGCACCTGGAAATAATCACGTTTGTTTGTCGGGTCGAATCCTTCCACTGCAGCTGAAACCGAGCCTGTTAACGATGACGGCACCTTGACATAGACTATGTCGTCAATCGTGTATTCCATGAAGCCGCCTTCAATACCGTATTTATTGACTTTATCGGTTGTGTATGAGACACTTTCCGAGAATGAGTATATCGGTTTATCTTTGTTTGATTTGAACCCCGATCTTGTCAACCCGAATGCGCCGAATGTTGTCAGGTTTACTTCAGGCCCGATATCGAAACCGGCTGCTGCAAACGTGTTTTTAGCGTTTTCGGCTATGCGTGTTGGCGTGTATCTTTGCATCGGTGATGATCTTTTTATATCCGAAGCGGGGCTTCCGGCAAGCATATTCAGGGAAGCTGCCGCGCCTGTTGAATTATCTGCCTCTGTGATAAGGGCATTCGCAGGGAACTGCGAGCTTTTGGCGGCGGGCGCTGTGGCAGCCATGTCTGCTGTTTCGGAGCTGCCGATTTTCGCTTCAATCCTGCCCGGGGCTGCTGCCATTGCATCGGCCATGTCGGTTTGTGCGCTGTAAGCCATGCGGTAAGTTGCTGCAGCCGGGCGTGAGGAAGCAATTCGGGCGCTTTCATCGGAAGAACCGCTGCCTCCGGGCGCCGCCTCAGCCTTTGATTCTTTGCTGATTGCGTTAGCGGGTGCAGTTGCGCCGGAATGATTTTCTGATTTGGCTGCAATGCTCTTAGTATTTGCCGGGCTTATAACGTCAAAAAACTTTATGCCTGTGGAATCGCCGATTTTTATCGCGCTGGAAAATGCAATGAGCAGGAGAGCAGCGGCAATCAAAGGCCTTCTGAATGAGCTGCGTTTCGCTGCCGGCCGTATTTTCGTCACCACAGCCGGTGTTTCATTCATTATCCGCATCATTATCAGGTCTTCCGTTTCCCTGAACAAGTCTTGGGGGACATGTATCGATTTGGCATCTTCTTTTATCTCGTGATGCAAGTCGATGTAGGCATCGAATTTTTCTTTCGATTCGGTATCTTTGCCTACCATATCCCTCAGGAGGGCATCTTCGGCGGAAGACAGTTCCCCGTCCAGATATTTCGATATGAGCTGGTCAAGACTCATTTAATTCCTTCATCAGTGGTTTCAACAATTTCCTTAATCTTTCCCGTGCGCGAAACACTCTCACTTTTGCCAGGGATAAGTCTATACCGAGTATGCCTGCTATCTCCTGATAGCTCATTTCTTCGTATTCCCTTAGCACGAGGGCTTCCCTCAATGCCACAGGGAGCATCTGTATCGACTTCTCGATATAGCTTTTCATGCCGTAGTCCGTCTGATGCGTCGGTGTTGCCCCATGGAAAACTTCGTCGAATTCCTCGTGTTCTTTCCTGGATCTCAGCAGGTTCAGGCAGGTTCGGCGTGCTATCGTGAACAGCCATGCACCGAAATTCTCGCCGCGGAAAGAACTCTTGTTTTCATAGACTTTGATAAAAGTTTCCTGGAAGGCATCTTTTGCCGCCGCTTCATCTCCGAGTATTCTCAGGCAAAAGCGATACACCTTCTGGTGATATGCCTTATAAAGCAAATGGAAGGCCTCCGCGCTGCCGTTGCGCATCGCTTCAGCTGCCCTCTCGAGCTCCTCTTCTTCTGCATTATTTGGCTTGTGGTTTTCCACTTGCTCCACCATTTTGTGTTTCGGGCCTCTCTCTTTGCAATAGACACCTTGTTTATCCCAAAAGTTACAGGCCTTCGGCATTATTTCCGGTCATTACCTCTTTTTGCAATTTAATATTTTTCCAAACACTTATAAATGATAAAATTATCGGGTTATCCACATATCGGTATTTCAGCAATCGATTTATCCGCGTGCTTGCAGCACGATACCGAAAAAGGGCAAACCGCTTGCAGCGGCTGCCCTCAATCCCGGTATATTCTATTTTTGTGACAATCCCGGCTTGCTTACTTGCAGCGTTCTGCTCCAAGCCATCTTTCGGTGTCGATTGCGGCCATGCAGCCACTGCCGGCGGCGGTTATCGCCTGGCGGTATATGTTATCCTGCACGTCTCCGCAGGCAAATACTCCCGGTATGTTCGTATAGGATGATTTTCCCTTGGTTATGATGTAACCTTCATCGTTCGTGTCGATGATCCCCTTGAATATTTTCGTATTCGGTGTGTGACCGATCGCCAGGAACACTCCGTCCGCGTCATGGTGAGTGATTTCGCCGGTTTTCACGTTTTTAACGTTTATTCCTGTAAGGCTTTTGATGCCTCTTGTTTCCTCTCCGGTGAATTCTTCTATCACGCTGTCGAGCAGAAAATCTATTTTTGGGTGCTTCTGAGCTCTTTCAAGCATTATTTTCGATGCCCTGAACTCCTTGCGCCTGTGAATCAGTGTGACCGACGTTGCAAAATGCGTGAGGTAAGTGGCTTCTTCCATGGCAGTGTCTCCCCCGCCGACGACGAAGACTTTCTTGCCCTTGTAGAAGAACCCGTCGCAAGTGGCACATGCCGATATGCCGAATCCCCACCAGTCTTTTTCGCTCGGGATGTTCAGCTTGCGGGCTGTGGCGCCGGTGGCGATGATCACAGCGTCGGATGTGAACTCTTTCCCCGATTCCGTCCACATTCTGAATGGCCTGCCTGAAAAATCCACCCTGGTTACTACCTCAAACATGCATTCAGCGCCGAACTTTTGGGCTTGTTTTCTGAATGTGTCCATCATTTGCGGGCCCGCCACGCCGTGTTCGAATCCCGGAAAATTTTCGATATCCGTTGTTATCATCAACTGACCGCCGGGCTGCATACCCTCCATGACCGCAGTTTTCAGGTTTGCCCTCGATGTATAAATTCCGGCTGTGAAGCCTGCCGGCCCCGAACCGACAACAATCACATCATAATGGTTACTCATGAATCTCCTCTTGTTAAAAAAAAGCAAAACAATCTATAAATCCTCTATCTTCTCGACAGCCCGTATGCCCTTGATCATCAGCAGTTTAGAAAACAGATGATTCAATTGCTGCCTGCTGTCGATGATTATTGAAACTGCTCCTTCGAATATGGACCCGGCGGCATCAAGATTGATCCTCCTGATGTTCGCCCGTCCTATTGCATTTGAAATATCCTGAAGCATCCCGTCCCTGTCCTCGCCCCTGATTCGAAGCTTAATTTCCATTATTCCGCCTTCGCCCTGCGGCTCGGCCTCTTTTTTGGGATGCTGCCTGAAATAGTTGTATAGCTTCACAACTGCCCTGTGCGACACGACGCTGTCTATCCATTCCTGCCGGGGCATTTCCTTCGCCGACATGATCAGCTCAACCTGGTCGGCTGTTTGAAGTTTGTAAGTCAGCTCCTTGATCACCCCGTTCACCTTTCCAGTGATGCAATGCAGCCCGGCATAGTCGGATATCGCGAAAGCGTAGTCTATCAGCGTGCCGCCCGTGGGCAGCTTCACCGGCTTGCCGTCTTTCGTATATACTATCAGCTCGTTGTCGAATAAATTTACTTTTATGGATTCCCAGATGATCTGCGCCGCCATCTCGCCTTTTTCTTCAATTATATCCTCCATCCAGTATCCCCAGGCCTCGATATCCTCGTCGCTGAATTCCAAGGCTCTCATGCGGCCGCTCCTCAGCGAAAACTTTGCCGCGAAGCCTTCCTCGGATATTTTTTCCATTTCCTCGGTTCTGATCAGTATTTCAACCCGTTTGCCGTCAGGGCCGTATAGCTCGGCATTCAGCGAGCGGAACCAGTCCAGCTTCGGGTTGGCGATATAATCGACAAAGCTGACCGTGTTGAACGCGTTAGCGAGCACTCCATGCGCGCGGTAGCATTCCTGCACGTCATCCGTGTATAGAATGATAACCATAGAGTAGAAATTATCAATATCGCTTATTGATTTCCCTTCCTGGATCATCTTGTAGATTTCGTATTCATGCTTGTGGACAATCGAAAGCTGGTGCTTTATCTGCTGGTTGTTAAGGCTGGTCTGGATCAGATCGGAAAAAACGCGTATGTAATCGATGAAGTCCCTTCGTTTCTCGTTGAGCGCAGATCGTATCGCCTCGTAGGCATCAACGTCGGAATAGTAAAATGACCTGTTCTCAAGCTCCATCTTGACCTTGGAAAGCCCCAGCCTGTGCGCGAGAGGTATATAGAAATTCAGGGTCTCGCGCGCGATTTCCTTCTGCTTATCGAGCACGAGGTAGTGCAGTGTCCTCATGTTGTGGAGCCTGTCAGCCAGTTTGATCAGGATCACGCGAACGTCCCAGACGAGAGCCAGAAACAGCTTCCTGTAGGTGGCTGCTTTCAGCTTGAGCTTGTTTTCCTGGGCGCTGTCCGCAATTTTTGAATGCGCGATCTTTGTGAGTGCCTCCACTATCTCGGCTATCTCCTCGCCAAAATCGGCGGCAATCTCCGTCTTGTGCACTTCCTCCACGTCCTCTATGGTGTCGTGAAGCAGGCAGGAAGCTATGGAGTCGGTGTCGTGGACCGGAAACTCCCTAAGCAGGATCAGCGCGACGTTCAGGGGGTGAGTGTAATAGGGGAAACCGGATTTCCTGTTTATTTCCCCGTGCTTTTCCACGCAATAGCGGAAGGCCTTTTCTACAATTGATTTATCAATCGCGGGATCGTGCTTGTCAATCTCGCCGAGCAAAAATTCCAGATCCTTCTCGGGATCCTTGCCAAAGCGGCTCCTATCGTCGTATTCCAATTCAAACTCGTAGAGCAATTCCATAGACCACTCGGCAGAAGTTTTAAAACAAGTATAGCGCCCTGCTAAAGGACGTAAATCGTTGAGAAAAATAATAAATTAATTCTTAATAGCAATACGTAATAAATAAAAAAATCGGCTGTATCCCTAAGACATTAAATGATAAGGGCATACAGCCTCAGATTTTTTCGTTCCCAAGAGCTCTATTCATCAGAAAAGAAATACTCGCTGAGATCATCCAGCTTGATATTCGTCACTATCCAGCCCTTCTCGGGGGAGCGGTAAAACGTGAATATCCACCTGACGGGATAGCTCTGGTGCAGCCCCAGGTATCTTATCCTGACGTAGGACTCGGATACGAATTCGGCGCTGACTGGTTCGAAACCGTTCAGCTTGCCATATACTTCCACCGATTTCCTTGTCTGCTTTTTCAGGTTCACAACTTCTTCGGTCCGGCCGGCAATCGGGCTGTCGGCAAGAAACTCGTCATACCCGGCACTGATCTCGTCCCTGATCAACTTGTTGAAAAAGCGCACGATCTTGTCCTGCAGCTCCTTCGGGGCCTCCGAGGCAGGCACTATGCGATTCAAAGAGTTTCTTGCTTTCGGGGTTGACTGCTCCTGGGCTGCCACGGGCAGGCTTATCATTATTAGAAATATAAAAGCAATTCTCTTCATTCGCTCTCCCCTGCTTGTTT
>CAZIHB010000014.1:0-14115 GCA_964538535.1 uncultured Hyphomicrobiales bacterium
GTCGCTGTCAAGGCTCACCACCGATACAGTGGTCTCAACGCTGTGGTCGCTGGCAGTTCTCTGTATTGCCTGAACGATTATATTCTGCGATTCCCTCTGGGCTTTCAGTTTTGTTTCATCCCTTATAAGCTTGATTGTCTGAGCCGACTGCTGGCGTGCTTCGTTTATGAAATTGTCCATCAGCACTTTCTTGGCTTCGTCGCGGTTCATCGCCGATATCTTCTCCAGCTTCTGCATCTGATCCTCGAGCACCTTGTCAACCTCGACGAATTTATCTTTCAGCTTTTCCTCCTTCTTCTTCAGCTCTTCCTCGTAGGTCTGCATGTTCTTTTCTTTTTTCAGAATAATATCGAGCTTGCTCTCTATTCCTTCTTCGCGGGTTTTAATCTGCTTCTCGGCATTCTGCAGCTTTGCTTTCTTGGAGTTGGTCTCGCTCTCGAATTCTTGCTTCTTCCTGTGCCATTCCTCTTTCACTTCCAGAAGCCGCTCTTTTTTCAGGTTGTTGGCTTCCTTTTCCGCTTCATTTAACAGATTTTGAGCCTTCTCCTCGCTCATTTTTATCTTCGAGGCGGCCATCTTGTTGCCCACGAAGTAAGAAATGCTGAAGCCCGCCGCAACAGCGAGAATGCCCAATAAGATAATAATTACTTCACTCATAAATAATTAGCTCCCATTCTCATTTTGACTTGATTAAAAGTCCTCTTCTTGTTCATAAAACCGGTTTACTAATAACTGATATAATTCTCCAAACGGTATATCCCGGCCGAATAATTCTTCCGCCGGGCAAAAAAGTAACAAGTTATTTATATTCACCTCTCGAAAGTATAAAAAAACAGCCGCATCAAACCATCGGAAGCGCGGAGCGCCTCGGCACGATCCAAAAGAACCTCATGACACGGTGGGTAACATCCCGGGTATTTCAAGTTTCCGCTGCCCCGCCGTGGCGGATGATACGCTGTGCGTATTGCGGCCTGCTTTCGATAATCGGAGGCTGAATCCCATGTTTAAGATTATAGTTCTTCATTTTCGTGTGACAACGACAGTTCAATGCAGCCGGCATTGTTTTCCAAACTTTTTCAAAGAACTCGCCTTGCTTCGGCACGGCTATTTTTTTTAATGGCAATATCTCTCTACTTCGCTTCTCCGGTCACTGACGGTGATACCGGCCGGAGCACCTCGCTCAAAAATGCCGTCATGCTCCTTATCTCGTCCGCCAGGTATTCATGCTCGGCAGCCGCGCTTTCCGTGAGTCTTATCCTGCTTTCTGCTATGTTCAATGCCGCCAGAACCGTCAATGTGCCCTGCGGCAGATTTCCGCCCGCCGATTTCAGTTCGCCTATCTTACTGTTCACTTCCTCTGCCGCGCTGAGTATTATTCCCTCATCTTCACCAACTAACGAGTAATCCCTTCCGCCGATCTTCACTTTGATTGATTTTGCCATTTGTCAATCGTTGTCTTAAATTTATTACCTAAATAAGTTACTTTTTGTCGATAATTTTATCACAACCGCCTCTTTTCATACAATCTTGTAGTAGTATATATTACAAGCTTATCGAACTGTTTTAAAATAGTTCAAACGAACATTTCTCGCAAGCTTTTTTTTTCAATTGTTTTGATCCGACTGTATTTTTTTTCCGTAATTCTTTAATAACCAACATCTTTATCCCGAATACTTTTTTTGCGTCCCGGGATGCCCTTGCCTACTGCGCCCCCGCTTTGCTGTCAAGAATGCTTACAAACCTGTCGATCTTTTGCAGCATTAATTTTTTCTTTTCGGCCTCGGCCTTGTTTTTCTCCGTCAGCGTTGCGATTTCATTTTCCAGCTTGCTTATCATGGCCTGCCTTTCGGCGGCTGTCGATTCCAGCTCTTTGCTGCGGCCCGAGAGCCTGTGCAGTTTGTCTTCCTTTATTTTCAGCTCGGCTGCCATGGCCGCGAGGTCCGATTCCAGCCCGGCCAGCTTTTCGCCGGAGCGTGCCAGCATGTTCTTCAGCGATTCGTTCTCCAGCCCGATTTCCATTTTCTCGATGGCCCCGGCTCTCAGCTCCTCGAGCTCCCGAGTGGCGTTCCTCAGCCCCTGCAGTTCTTCTTCCTTCACTTTTGCCTCGCCCGCGAGCACCGCGATTTCCTTGTCGCGGGATTCGTTTCCTGCCTGCAGCTTCTCGATCTTTTCCTTCATCTCTGCCAGCGATTCCCGCGAGACGGCAAGCCTGCTCTCCAGCTCGACGGAGTGGGATTCCAGCTCGGCGTTCCGGCGCGTCAGGTCGGGTATCACCTGCAGCTGCGCTGCCAGATACTCCTTGGTGGCTTTCTCTTCCGTCAGCTGTGCTTTCAGCTCGCTAACCATCTGCTTGGTCTGGCTGATGTCGGCAATCAGGGTTTTCAGCCTGTCTTCCTGCTCCCCGAGTCCCTTTATATAATCTTCTATTATTTTAGCCTGTTCGGCGTTTGCCATTTCGAGCCCTTCCAGGCGGATCTGCCCGGCGCGCAGGGCCTCGTTCTCGAGTTTCGAGCGCGTCAGTTTGTCCTCGTAGTCCCTGACGAGCGTTTCCATCCTCGAGCGCTCGTAGCTGCCTCTCGCCAGCTCGGTGTTGAGCGATTCAAGCATTGCGCTCTTCGATTCGAGCTCGGCCTTCATCATCTGCGCGCCGCTCTCGAGCGCCGCTATCTTGTCGCCCGCAGCGGCCAGCCTGCCGTCTTTCCCGGCAAGGTCCTGCCTGCTTTCCTCGAGTGCCGCCTTGATGGCTTCCAGTTCCCGGTTCAGTGTCTCGTTCCTGGCCTGGGAATGCTCGAGTGACTCGTTGGAACGATTCAGGGCGTTCTCGAATTCATTGCGAAGGGATATAAGCGCCGTGATCTTTTCTCTTGCCGATGACAATGAACAGTCCCGTTCCTCCATGAGCTGTATCATCTCGGCCTCGGAGGCTGCCGCCCGAGCTGCTTTTTCTTCAAGCCCGGCATTTTGGGCTTCCAGCCCGGTGATCTTCTCCATGAGTCCGGCAGCAATTTCGGCATTCTCGGCCTGCCTGCGCAGGTGCCCGTCTTCGTTTGCCGCGGCGGGCACTTCCGGCTCCGCACCGACTTCACTTCTTTCCCGCGTCTCGGAGACTTCAATCAGCCTTGCCAATTCTTTGCGCAGCTCACGGTTCTCTTCCTCAAGCTCGTCGTGCCTGTCGCTTACTTCCGAGCGGCCGTCCGCGAATTTTCTCAGGCTGTAAAGCTGCATGTCCTCCTCGGCTATCTTGTTCTGCAGCTCCTGGATCCGGATTTCCCTCTTGTTAAGCTCTATATTCTTCCGCGCCACTTCCTTCTGCATCAGTGAGAAATCTTTCTCGATGCGCAGCAGTCCTGCCAACCTGCCCTCCAGCGAGGAATTCCTGCTTTGAAGCAGCGCGATCCGCTCTCGGCACTCCGCCAGCTCGCTTTCATATACATCGAGGGCTGCCAGCTTCGAGCTTAGCTCCGTGTTTTCCGTTTCCACCCTTCTCAGCGCCGTGAGCTCGGCAGTCAGTTCACCGAACGCTGTTTCCTTTCCCGCGAGTGTGCTTTCCATGCCGGAGAGCCGTGCCTGAAGCATCAGCTCGTGCGCGGCGGCTTCGCCGAGCGCGGCGGTGCTTCGGTCAAGCTCTTCGTGCAAACCGGCAAGCATCCCATCTTTCTCGCGGAGGCTGCTTTCAAGTCGTGAGCTTTTTTCTTCCGCTTCAGCTTTGTAAGCCTTCGAAGCGTTGATTGTCTCCGCGGCGCCCCTTACGAGTTCCCACAGCCTTGCCACGGCTGCCCGGATATCCTCGCCGCCATATTGCCTGAGCCGGTCGTTCATTGCTGTTTCCGCCATGGTGGTTTGTTTAATCCTTTTATTTAGATCTTTCTCAGCACACCGTTGTGCTTCGTTTCAATAGCGTTGATTATTAATGATAATGGCTCTTCCACATCCTTCTCGACAAGTGTGCGCTCGGGCGATGAAAAATCGAGTGAGAACGCCATGCTTACCTTGCCCTCGCCGAGTGATTTGCCGGCATAGACGTCGAAAAGAGTCACCGACCTGAGCAGCGGGCCGCCGTGCCTGATTATTTCAAGCCTTATATCCTCGGCACTCACGCCCTTGTCGAATACGAATGCCAGATCGCGCGAGCTGCCCGGATAGGGCGGCACGGGAGAATACTGCGGCACCGGTATTTTTATGCCGTAAAGCTGGCCCATATCAAGCACTGCCATGAAGACTCCCTGCTCTATGTCATACTTCCTGAGCAGCGAAGTTTCTATTTCGCCGACTATGCCGACCTGAATCCCGTTCAGGTAAACCGCTATGGCGTTCTTAGAGAATGCGGGATTGACCGTGGCCGCCGCGCTGAAGCTCGCGCCCATAATGCCGGCGGATTCGAGCAGTTCCTCCACGCGGCCCTTTATGTCGTAAAAGTCCGTGGGCCTTGCCGGCATTCCCCACTGTTTCGGATATGCCTTGCCGGTCATTACAACCGCCAGCTCCTCGAATTCTTTGAATCCCTTCACGAGGCTTTCTGCCTCGGGATCCAGCTTCATGAACGACCGGCCGGTTTCGAACAGTTTGAGATCGGGCGTGCCCATCCTTATGTTATGCCTGACGGTCTTCAGCATCGAGGGAATGATCGAGGGCCTCATAATTGATAATTCTTCGCCGAGCGGGTTGGCGATCTGCACGCAATCGTCATTGAATATTCTCGCTGATTGCGGATCGACCATGCTCTGCGTCAGCACCTCGTTGAAACCGTTTTCCACCAGGTGGCGGCCGAATTTCCGCCTGAGCGGCGGCAGCGCCATTTGAGCCGGCACTCCGCCGGTTTCGAAATCAACCCTCGAGTAGAAGCGCGGCTCTATATTATCATAATTATAAAGGCGGGCTATTTCCTCTATAAGGTCGATTTCTCCCTCGGCATCCACCCTGTAGGCCGGGATTTCGACTTCAGCGCCCTCGGCATCCCCGGAAAGTATCCCGAACCCCAGGGCGCGGAGCATATCATTCATCTCCCCGCCGGTCAGGTTAATCCCGATAACGTCGTTGGCCCTCTGGTATCTCAGCCTGCATTTTTTCTTTTCGATCGGGGCCGGGTACTCGTCAATATATCCCGAGAGCACCTTGCCGCCTGACGTTTCGGCAATCAGCATTGCTGCCCGGTCAAGCGCCCACACCAGGTTGTCAACGTCGGTGCCGCGCTCGAACCTGTAGGACGAGTCGCTCTGTATCCCAAGTTTCTTGGCAGTGCGCCTGATGGACGAGGGCGTGAAGAATGCCGATTCGATAAGTATGTTCTGCGTGCCGTCCGTGATCTCGCTGTTTTGGCCGCCCATGACGCCGCCGATTGCAACGGGCTTCCCGCCGTCGCAGATCATGAGCATCCGGCCGTCAAGCTCTCGCTCCTTACCGTCAAGCGTCGTGAACTTTTCACCGTCCGATGCCGTGCGGACAACAATTTTTTTATCGGCCACCTTGTCGAGGTCAAAAGCATGAAGCGGCTGGCCTACCTCCATGAGAATGTAGTTGGTCACGTCCACGACGTTATTGATCGGGCGAAGTCCGACGCTGAGCAGCCTGTTCTTCAGCCAGTCAGGCGAGGGGCCGATTTTTGCTCCCTTCACCACTCTTGCCGTGTATCTGGGGCAATGATCCGGATCTTTGATCTCCACGCCTGCCGCGTCCGTGACGGGCTCATCCGATTCTGCAAGGCTGATTTCCGGCTTCCGGGCTTGTGACCTCATGTAGGCGGCAATTTCGCGCGCTATCCCGAGATGGCTCAGGCAGTCCGATTTGTTTGGCGTCAGGCTGACTTCAAGGATCACATCGTTGATCCCGAGATAATCTGCAATCGGCACCCCTATCGGGGCTGATTCGGGCAGCACCCAGATGCCGTCATGCTCATCGCCCAGCTCGAGCTCGCTCTTGCTGCAGATCATGCCGTCGCTCACGCAGCCGCGCAGCTTCCTCTTCTCAATCGTGAACCCGCCGGCCGGAACCACCGCACCCGTGACGCCCAGAACTACGGTCTGGCCGGCTGCAATGTTCGGGGCTCCGCACACTACCATCTTCTCGGCGCTGCCAAGCGACACCTTGCAGACGTGAAGCTTGTCGGCATTCGGATGCTTCTCGCACTCGAGCACTTTCGCCGTGTAGAAATTCGCGTATTTTTTCCCATTGTCCGTAATGTGCTCAACTTCCACGCCGAGCATCGTGAGAATGCCGTCGAGTTCCTCCGCCGAATAACGGAAATCAATGAACTCCTTCAACCATTTCATGGATACTAACATAATCGCCGCTTAAATATATTTTTCAAAGTTAAATTCATTAAATTCCTGAAATTTAATATATTTCAGTATTATTTGCTAACAAAAATTAAACACCCCGGCGTAATTACCTTATAAACATGGAAATTCACAATGGCGCCGCGGCTGATTTCCATGCCCGTGCCGGGCACCTGAATCAACATTATTATTAATTACCGGCCCCAGCGGGCGGCAATCTCAGAATACGGTACCGAAAAGAGCATCGACGAGAAGTATCCACGCGGCGGCAAGAGTGAAGGCCCGCACGGTGCTGTTGCCCACACCCTCGGCTCCGCCCTCCGTCTTGAAGCCCACGTGGACTCCTATGAGGGCAGTCAGCCCGCCAAAGACGAAAGATTTTCCTATGCCGAGCGCTATCTCGTTCAGCTGGAAGAACCTCTGCACCGAATCGAAAAAAGTTCCGGCGGTGAAAGCGAACTTGATAGCAGTCAGCACGAAACCCCCGAGCAATGCCACGGCATTGGAGAAAACGGCGAGCACGGGCATCATTATCAATGCCGCTACTGCGCGGGGCATGGCCAGGTATCGATTCTTGTCTATTCCCATCATCTCGAGCGCGTCGATCTGCTCGGTGACGTTCATCGTGCCCAGCTGGGCCGCCATGGAGCCGCCCACCCGGCCCGCGATCACGAGGGCAGTCAGCACGGGCGTCAGCTCGCGGAAAACCACCGTGGCAATTGACGAGCCGATGAATGGCTTGGCCACTCCCACAAGGTTGAATTTATCGAAAAGGTTCGTGGCCTGAAGGGCCGCTATTGCCCCGGTGAACGAGCCGATGAGAAGCACGAGGGGAAGCGAATCGCTGCCCACTATGCTCATCTGCTCCAGCACGAGCCGCCTGTCCTTAAATATCCGCGGGAAATATCTCGCCACGCGGACCGAGAGAATCACAATCTGACCGAATTCCGAGAAAAAATTCAGCACCGCCCTGCCGATTCTCGCTATTAAACGTATCATTCTCCTCTTCCCAATAATCCGACACAAAGCCACGCGGGCAAAAATACCAAAACGCCGGCAAATTTGGCCGGCCGGACAAATTTAGCAAGAAATAATGATATCAAGGGTTATTATCATTATAATTCGACATTTATAAGGAGCGGCGCACGGATTTTCAGTGTCTTTTTGTGCCCTGACCGATACACGTCGAGAAAATCGATGAAAATTTTAGTTTCCTCACCGGCAATATAGTTGCTATTTTTGCGTGTTCTACATTAAAACCTGTAAGGATTATCGAATATGTTTATCATAGAAATTCTCAAAGAAACAATCGGGCTCTTCATCGATATGGCCCCCTATCTCGTTCTTGGGCTTGTCTTCGCCGGCCTGCTGAACCTGCTTTTCAGCAAGGAAACCGTCGCCCGGCACCTCGGCACCAACAATTTCTGGTCCGTGCTGAAGGCTGCCATGCTCGGCGTGCCGCTGCCGCTCTGCTCCTGCGGGGTGATCCCGAGCAGCGTCTTCATGAAGAAAAGCGGAGCCTCTAACGGCGCCACGGTCTCGTTTCTTATTTCAACCCCGCAGACGGGTATCGACAGCATAATAGCCACTTACGGGATGATGGGTCCGGTCTTTGCCATTTTCCGGCCCTTCGCCGCCCTGTTCATGGGGGTTGTCGGCGGCACCACGGTCATGGCAGCCGATAAGTTCCTGCCCGAGAAAGCGGCACATACGGACGCCGGCAGCTCCGGCGCCGGAGACGCCTGCGAGGACGGGCACTGCCCGAGCGGTGAATGCTCCGCCGGCAGCGGGCAGGCTGAAGGGAAATCTGAGAAAAAATCTGTTATCAGGCGCTTTTTCAAGTACTCCTTCATGGATTTCGTGGATGATATTTCCGTGCAGTTTATTTTCGGGCTGCTCATTGCCGGCGTGATTTCTTACTCGATACCCGACGGCTTCTTCGAGAACGCCTCCTTCAACAGCGGCATCATAGGGATGCTCGTCATGATGGCAATCGGGATACCGCTCTACGTCTGTGCCACGGCATCCATACCCATTGCCCTCACTCTGATGATGAAGGGATTCTCGCCCGGGGTGGCGTTCGTGTTCCTTGCCACGGGCCCGGCAACCAACGCCGCCAGCATTTCAATACTGCTGAAAGTGCTCGGAAAGAGGACGACCGGCCTCTTCCTGCTGTCTATTTCACTTTCTTCCATCGCGATGGGCTATCTGCTCGACTTCATCTTCAGCCTTGTCGGCATTTCGCCGCTGCACTACATGAACCACGAGCACGGCGCCGGGATGATCGGGAAAAATCTATCTGTTATAATAAGCATAGCTTTTGCAGCAATTATCGCCGCCTCTATATGGCGGAAATTTATTCAACCACGAATTTCAAAGAGGAATCAAATGGAAGGCTCGAAAGAAACAAGAATAGTAATCGACGGCATGTCGTGCAACCACTGCGTGATGAACGTGGAGAAGGCAATAAGGGCGGTGCCGGGCGTGGAGCGGGTTGAGGTGCGCCTGAACGAGGGCGCCGCGTATATCGAGGGCAGGTTCAACCTGGACGCGCTTGTAAAATCAATTGAAGCGGTTGGATATAAAGTTGTAATTTAGCATTCGGCTTTTTGTTTAAAAAAATACCGGCAGAATGCTATGGGCACAAGAGTGGCAATATATCCCGGCACGTTCGATCCGATAACGAACGGCCATGTTGACGTGATTGAAAGGGCATCGCAGATGTTCGACAGGATTGTCGTGCTGATTGCCGTCAACTCCATGAAAAAAACGCTTTTCACCGAGAACGAGCGCCTGGAGCTGGCCACAGAGTCTCTTGGCCACCTGCCGAACGTCAGCGTGGAGTGCTATCCGGGCCTGACAGTGGAGTTCGCCAGGAAGCATTCCGCCGTGGCGATCATTCGCGGCATCAGGGCCGTATCCGATTTCGAGTACGAGTTTCAAATAGCGCTCATGAACCGGAAGCTCGAGCCGAACGTGCACACCGTCTTTCTGATGCCCCACGAGAAATATACTTACCTCAATTCAAGCATTATCAGAGAGCTGAGCAAATACCACCAGGACACTTCGGATTTTGTCCCCTTGCCCGTTGCAAGAAAGCTGAAAGAAAAATTCGAAAATTTTTGATAATTTAAACAGAAAAATCTGCGTCTGTCGGAGTTGTTGAATTTTTCCGCAGGCCGCGCCACAGGATCATGTTTTGATTTATTACCACACCATGTGGCAGTGCCGGCCCTGCAAGAACAAAAGTCTTGGATCGGTGCGTGTGAATTGATAAAGATCGGCGATATATCGGGCGGGCTGTTCGGGTCTGAGCTAAGCGAGAGGGAGCGGGATATTCTCCTGAGGATCATTCAGTTGTATATACTGAAGGCTGCCCCCATCGGCTCGAGAGTGCTTGCCAAATACCTTTCGGAAGATATCAGGCTCAGCTCGGCGTCTATTCGCAACGTCATGGCCGACCTCGAGGAAATGGAATATATCAGCCACCCGCACACGTCGGCAGGAAGAATCCCCACGGACAAGGGCTACCGCTTCTACGTCAACTCCCTCAAGGCAATCGAAGAGCTCTCGGAACGGGAATTGACCGCCGTCAAGGATAACCTTTCGGCTGAAGGCACCGAGAACGTCCTGGCCGAGGCCACCAGGCTGCTGGGAACTCTTTCCCGCTATCTCAGCGTGGTGCAGCTGCCGAGCATCAGCGATTATATAGTGCACAAGATCGAGCTTGTGCCGCTCAGCTCCACGAGGATGCTCGTCGTCATCGCGCTTGACTCCAACATCGTACGCACCGTCACACTCGAAACCCGATTCGAGATCCTCGAGAAGGACATCGACAATGTGAAGAATTATATCAACGAGCGGATCAGCGGAAAGACGCTTAAATTCATCAGGGAGAATTTCAAAGACCTGGTGAAAGAGCTCGGCGCACACGATACGCCCGTGATAAGGCTTTTCACCGAATCGCTCGATAAGCTCTTCAGGCATCAGACAAGCCGCGACCGCGTGATACTCGCCGGCACGCAGAATCTTCTTGATTACCCCGAGTTCGAGGATCTAACGCGCGTCAGGAGCGTCATTGAACTGATCGAGAACGAGGACATGATCATCCATATAATGGACAGGCCCGAGGAACCGGGCCAGGGCGTGCAGGTGCTCATCGGCAGGGAGATCAGAAATGACCTGCTTGATGATTACAGCGTGGTATTCTCCAACTTCACCTTCGGCTCCGCTCTCGGATCCATCGGCCTGATCGGCCCCAAGAGGATGAACTATCCCAGGATGATATCGCTCGTGGATTTCGTGGCAAAGGCTCTTTCTTCCGATCCCGACAGCTTTCACCCCCCGGCCTGAGCCCTCTGCCGAAAGCCCCGGAACGCTCGCCGAATTATTTATTCCCTGTTTTTATGCTGTTATAATAATAGTAAGGCTGATTATTGCCTGAATTTCATTATTTTTGCTCTTTGTTAAGCAAACTATTTTTGACAGAATAAAACTCGATAAAGCAAGATGCTTCAAGTAGTTCAACAACAGAAATCCGGCATCGTGAGCGCAGAGGAAATCCCCGCTCCCGAGTGCTTTCCCGGCGGCATACTCGTTCGCACTGCCTTTTCGCTTATAAGCGCGGGCACTGAAAAGACATCCGTTTCCAACGCCAAGTCTTCACTTTTGGAAAGGGCCCGCAGGCAGCCCGAACAAGTCCGAATGGTAATGGATTTCATACGCAAGGAGGGCATACTCTCCACAATGAAGAGAGTGCAGTCCACGCTTGCCTCCTTCAAGACTCTGGGCTACAGCGCCTCGGGCATAGTCATCGAATCCGACTGCGACGAGTTCGCCCCGGGCGACAGGGTGGCGTGCGGGGGCGCGGGCTACGCCAATCATGCCGAAATAATAGCAGTCCCGAGGAATCTTGCGGTGAAGGTGCCGGATAGTGTCAAGCTCGAGGATGCTTCTTTCGCTACCGTCGCGGCAATTGCCATGCAGGGCTTCCGCCAGGCGGGCCCTTCGCTCGGCGAGACTGTGGCCGTCATAGGCCTCGGCCTGATAGGGCAGATCACTGTCCAGCTGCTTAAAGCAGCGGGATGCCGAGTGGCAGGCATCGACCTCAACGAGGCCCTCTTCGCGGACGCCCTGAAATACGGGGCGGACAAAGTATATAAAAGCTCCTTCGATTCCATCGAGAGCATTCTTGCCCTGACAAGGGGCATCGGGTGCGATTCCGTCATTATCACGGCGGGCACATCCTCGAACGAGCCCGTCGAGCTTGCCCTGAAAATCTGCAGAAAGCGCGGGACGGTGGTCGTTGTCGGTGCCGTCAGCATGAATATTCAGAGAGAATTGATTTACAAGAAAGAAATAGATTTCAAAATCGCATGCAGCTACGGGCCGGGCAGGTACGACCCCCTTTATGAAGAATACGGGGTGGACTATCCCGTTGCTTACGTTCGCTGGACCGAGCGAAGAAACATGCAGGCATTCATTGACCTGCTGGAAGCGGGGAGAATTGACGTGAAGTCCATGCAGACTCATGTTTTCCCTGCTGAAGAAGCTGCAAGGGCGTATGATATTATTTTGGGAAAGACTCCCGAGCCGTTCACCGGCATACTGCTTAAATACAAGGAAACGGCAGGCACACCCGCGCGGTTGATACCAGCGGCGAAACAAGCCCGCGCGGCAAAATCCGCCGTCAGGATCGGCTTTATCGGCGCGGGCACATTTGCCCGGACTCACCTGATTCCGCCTGTGAAGCATAGCGGCGCATCCCTGGAAATCGTCGCGACTGCCACGTCCGTCAACGCTAAAACAGCCGCGGACATTTTCGGCTTCTCAGCTTCAACGACGAGCGCCTGCGAAGTGATCGCCAACGAGCGGACCAACATGATCTTCTGCGCCACGCGGCACGACACGCACGCGAAAATTGTGATCGACTCGCTCAAGGCCGGCAAGGCGGTGTTCGTCGAAAAGCCGCTTGCCGTCTCGAGGGAAGAGCTGGATGCCATAGCGCGGGCACGAGGGGAATCGGCCGCGGGAGTGATGGTGGGGTTCAACCGGAGATTTTCGGAGCCATTCACGGCCATTAAAAAGTTTTTCGCGTCGCGCAAGGATCCAATGTATATATCCTATCGCGTCAATGCGGGATTTATCCCCAAGTCCCACTGGACTCAGGCTCCCGGCCAGGGCGGCAGGATAATAGGCGAGGCCTGCCACTTCATCGACACGATGGCATTTTTGACCGGCGCGCTCCCCGTCAGCGTCTATGCCGAAGCATTCTCGGCATCCAACGCCGAGGCAACCAACCACGACAACGTCGCGATTACCATAAAATTCTCCGACGGCTCCATCGGAGTCGTTCATTACCTCGCGTGCGGCGATTCCTCCGTTCCGAAGGAATTATGCGAGGTGCATTGCGAGCGTTCGAGTGCCGTGATGAACAATTTCAGCACCGTGACGCTCCACAGGGCAGGCAAGACCAAAACTCTTAATTTCAACGGCAAAAAAGGAATAGCCGAGGAAGTGGCAGCCACGATTGAAGCGTTCAAAAACGGCGGCGGGATGCCGGTGCCGTTCGAAGTGCTCCATGCAGTAACTCTTGCCACATTCGCCGCGAATGAATCGCTTGGCAGCGGAATCCCCGTGAGGCTTTGATATTTGGCCCCGGGCACCGGGAATGACGATAATAATGATTAAAAATACAGAGGCTTTATGAAGCAGTTCAGATTAATTTTTTCAATATTCTTGATCACGGCAATCGCCGCCTCCGCCCCGCTATTCGCGGGCTATGGCAACCTGACGCCGCAGCAGCTGAGATCTGTCGTGCCATCGGGCACCCGAACGGTAATCAGCTTGTCCGGGAAGTGGGAACGCTCTTTTGATGACAAAAACAAGTGGGAAACTGTATCTCTGCCGGCTTCAGAAACGTACTCCGGCAAGGTGATCTACAAAAGGTCGGTCCGCATTGACAGGGAGCTTCTGGCAAGCAACGTGTGGCATTTAAATTTCCTCGGCGTGGACCACGAGGTGGAAGTTTATTTCAACGAGCAGTTCGTCGGGAGGTATTTCGGCGGCATGACACCCTTCAGGGTCAGGATCCCCGATAAGTTCATCTCGCCGGGAAGCAACACTCTGACGCTTAAGGTATCTCCGCCCCAGACTGCCGCGAAGCAGATACGCAACCAGTATCTTTTCTCAAAGAAAATATACACGGGCATAATTCGCGATATCATCCTGACAGGCAGCCCGAAGGTGTGGGTGAGCGACATCAAATACACCACGGACATGAATTCCGGCTACTCGTTCTGCAACGTTACTGCCAACGTGAGCATTTCCTCCGGCAACCTCGAGAGCCTTATATCAAGCCTTAAACGGAGCGACTCCACTTTCCTCGGCGGAAGCAGGCTGGGCTGCACGATTGAAGCAGCCGTGATCGACCCGCAGACGGGCCAGGCCATCGCGAGGAGCGAGAGCCGCGGCATCACGGTGGAAAGCGAGCGGACAACCGTGCACAAGCTTGTCTTCGGATGCACGGGATTCAACATGTGGTCGCCTGAGCGGCCTGATTATTACGAGCTGAAGGTGACTCTGTGGCGCGGCGGGCAGAAAGTTGACGAGCTGTCGTCCAACATCGGCTTCAGAGACATTCGCCTCGGGAACGCGGGCGGCAGGCAGTCTCTGATACTTAACGGCCACGTGACTGACATTAAAGCCGTCGATTACATCGAGGACCACGGCACGAGCCGCCAGAGCCTCTCCTTCTGGCGCATGGAAGAAGACATTAAGATGATAAAGACTCTGGGCGCGAACGTGGTCAGGGTAAGGTATAATGCACCGCATCCCTACCTGG
>CAZIHB010000015.1:0-13320 GCA_964538535.1 uncultured Hyphomicrobiales bacterium
TAAGGTCGGCCGGAATAAACAACGGCGGCGTTGTGCCGGCATTCAACCCTGCCGCCCTGCGCGAACTGCGTGCCCCGGGCAAGAATGCCGGCACGATCCAGAGCATGAGTTTATTCAACGAGCTTTCCCGCTACTACGTTGTTCGAGGAGATTCGGCCAAAAAAATTGCCGAGGCTCTCGCGGGCAATCCCTTCATCGAATCCATAGAGCCAAATTATATTTTTCACACCGAGGGCTTCCCGAACGATTCACTCTTTTCGGAGCAATGGGCGATGAAAGCGATCAACGCCGAAAGCGCTTGGAAAGTTGCCACGGGCAAAGGGATAATCGTCGGCGTTGTTGACACCGGGATTGACTATACACAGCCCGATCTGAAAGAAAATCTGTGGATCAACGGCAAGGAAGATTTAAACGGGAACGGGAAATTTGACCCATGGCCCTCAACCGAGCAGAGGAACGGCGTTTATGGAGACATGAACGGGGTTGATGACGATGGGAACGGGTATGTTGATGATGTTATCGGCTATGATTTCGTTGACCAATTCACCGTTAATTTCGGCGATTACGGCACCCCCGATCCCGTGCCGGCCGACGAGCACTCGCACGGTACAAATGTAAGCAGCGTTATTGCAGCCAGGACGAACAATAAATCGGGGATTGCAGGCATTGCTTATAACTCGAAAATCATGACGCTGAGGGCGATGGACATCAACGGTGCGGGCGAAAGCGATGATATTGCCTCCGCCATAGTTTACGGTGCCCTGAACGGCGCGAAAGTGCTTAACTTCAGCTTCGGCGAAGCGTATGATTCGAGGATTATCAGGGATGCCGTAAGGTTCGCCAACAGCCTTGGCGTCATCATGTGCGGCTCCGCCGGGAATAATAACTGGTTTTTGCCGCATTATCCCTCGGACTACGACGAGGTGATCAGCGTGGGCGGGGAAAATGCCGCGGGGCAGAAGTCCGGCATATCCAATTACGGCATGAGGCTTGCATTCATAGCACCCGGCGAGGATGTGTTCGTGGCCGACAGGTATAACACTTATAAGAAGCAGTCAGGCACATCATTTTCGGCCCCGATGGCAAGCGCGGCTGCTGCCATGCTGCTCGAGAAGGACAGCACACTGACATCGGGCGACGTTAAAGCAACGCTTCAGCTCTCGGCGACTGATATAGGCCCGGAGGGATGGGACGAAGAGACAGGGGCAGGCATTCTCAATATATCCAAGGCGCTTAACAACATCAGGAAGAGCAAGATTGAAGTCACTTCCCCGGCTCACGAGCTTAACGTGGACAGGGTGAAAGTGAAAAGCATTGCTGTCATCGGCAGCGCCTGCACGCCAATGATGACGAGCTATTATATCGGCATCGCCCCGGGGCTCCTTGCTGACAGCCTGGCACCCATGACACCTGCTGTTTCTTCCACCGTCATTGATGATACTCTTGGCGTGGTCTCGCTCGAAAATCTGAAGGACACGGTTTATACAATGGGCCTTGTCATCAACCTGGCAAGCGGCGGCAGGCTCGAGCACAGATTTCGGCTGACCCTCTTCAACCCGGCTGCTGCTCCGCGGATAGACACGCTGATGGCGGCAAAAGTATGGTTCGAAGGGAAGAGGGGCGTGCTCGTCACAGCTGTTACTTCCGATAAAACTGATTTCATGCTGAAAGTGAGCAGGAAAGAAACCGGTTATTCGCGCGCTTTCACAGAAATGCTTGAAAGATCACAATACCACACGATATTTTTGCCTCAGTCAGAGCTTGGAGGCTCGGGCAGCTACGAGTGCGAGGCCCTGGCGTTCGCGGGTGGGGCCGATACGTCGCGCAGGGCTGTGTCATTTGATTTCAGGGAAGAATCTCTCGGGAATGACGGTTTTGTTCAGAAAAACTATTACGAACCACGGCTTTATATCCCGTCGAATTTCAGTGCAGACTTTTACGGCGACGGCGGCAGGGCATTTGCCGTTAATGATATGTCGCAGCTGAATATTGGCAGGACTCTCGTTTATGAACCAAAAAACGGCAAACTGATGCTGCGCGATTCGTCGGACGACGGCTGGATCCCGGTCGGAGCCGGTGATTCAAACGGCGACGGTATAATTGAATTCCTGGGTTACGATAACTTCACGAGCGTGATTTACCAGAGAAAAGGGGAGTCGGGCCTCTTTGCCGACCGGCTTTATAAAACAGGCCTGGGCGATATGTTCGCCGCGGCAGGCATGGCTGATTTCGATGGGGACGGCAGGGACGAAATTTTCGGCACGAGCGACACGGCTTATTCAATAATTGATTATAGAGACGGCAGGTATGTTCAGGCAGCCGTTGCCGATCTGCCGGCAAGGTTCAAAAGCCTCGGCGCCGGCGTGGGCGGTGTGGCAGGTGATTTTGACGGGGACGGCAGGATGGAGCTCGCCTATTCAAATGATTACGGGCAGCTTTTTGTTTTCGAATACTCGCAGGGTAAGCTGAATTTGGAATTCATCGACTCGACAAAAACATCATTCAGCAGGCAGCAGCTTGCGAAGATTGATATCGACGGGGACAAAACCAGCGAGATCGTGCAGCTGAACTACGGCAGCACACGTCTTTTCGGCGAGAGCGAACAGAGCGAGAGCGTGTGGTATGTCCGGGTGTGGAAAGCTGACGGGCACGGGAGCTACAAGCCGGAAATGGAAGATAACATCTATGGTGTGCGGGCCGGCTACCTGCCAAAGCTGGGCATCGGCTACAGGAACGGCCCCGCGGCAGGGGATATAGACGGGGACGGCAAAGAGGAGCTGTTCGTATCCGCTTTCCCGTACATGTATATTTACAAATTCAGCGATTCGGAGAAAACTCTCGCCCCATGGAAATTCTTCAGCGGAGTGCACACGAATTCCGTTCACGTGGATGATATTGACGGAAACGGTAAAAAAGAAATAGTCCTTCCCACGTTTAACCAAACAGAATTCTGGGAGTATGCACCTGTTTCGGGTGTGCCGGATAAAGTGAGGATCACGGAAGCATATTGCAGGAATGGAAGCCGGGCTGTCCTATCATGGGAGAAAGCCGGGGAAAATGCTTCCTACGACGTGTTCCGCCTGGCAGAGACGCAGAGCGGCACATTGGCATACCTGATTGGCAGCACCACGGAAACGAAGTTCGAAACCGACAGCGTGGCCGCGGGTGAAGTGAATTACTACGTCGTGCAGGCCGTGTCCGGTGAACCGGGTAACCCGAGGGGAGAATACTCCGACCCTGCCGAAGTCTATGCCTATCCTCAGGCGAAGCCGGAGAAAGCAGCCGCGCCAAACGGGGCACGCGTGGAGGTTAAATTTAGCGGCGCGCTGCCAGGCACCGGTGTGGAACCCGACAGATTCGCCGTTTTGAGCGATAAAGCCGGAGAAGTGCTTCCCTCGAGCGTTCTGACCGGGGCAGATTCTCTTGCCGTCCTCAGCTTTGCATCCGAGCTTGATGAAGGCTCGTACAAGCTGGCGTGCAGGGAATTTGGCGATAAGTTCGGAAACCCGACCATCGCCGACACTCTGCAATTTCAAGTGGTAAAGTCAAGCGCAGTGGACACAACTTTCCGTATCAAGAGCCTGAAGGTCTATGACAACACGCTGCTCGTGCTGAAATTTACTGAGCCGGTGAATGAAGCCGATGCAAAAATTATTTCAAATTTCACTCTCTCGCCGATCGGCAGCGTGATATTTTCAGAAAGAGACCCGCAGGATTCGGACGTAGTGCTGCTGAATCTGACCTCCAAGCTGGCAACCGACGGCCCGAGAGGCAGGGATTACATCCTGAAAGTGCGTAACCTCACGGGCAGCTCCGGCAGAAAGATTACCACCGGTGCCGGGTCAGAAGCCGGATTCACGCTCAGGGCAAGCGACATAGCAAACACGTATTTCTATCCCAACCCGTACCGGATCTCCGAGGGCGAAACGGCATATTTTGCCAATCTGCCGAGGAAAGCGAGGATAACCGTCCTCACCCAGGAGGGCGAGGCACTCAGGGTGCTGGAAGAAAAGGACGGGAATGGCGGAGTGGAATGGGATCTGAAAGATATTCGAGGCAGCATTCTGAAACCGGGCATTTACCTCTACAAGGTGGAAAACCTGGAAGACACGAGCCAACTATGGGAAATGAACAAGTTTATGGTGCTTGAAAAATAGCTGAAGCCCGATAGATAATATCATTTTTAATTACTATTGAAAATAATTAGATTTGTTTCTAATATAGAAATTCAGGGTAAATTGAATTACCACGACGGAAGAGAAACAAACACGTTTTTTTGTCGTAATATATTCAGGGGAATATGGCAACAATAACATTTGAAAGCAACGGCAGGCTGGAGAAAACAGCCGTATATATCAACGGCGAGCAGGTTGGCGGCATCAAGGAAGTGCTTCTCAATCTCGATGAGGACGGCACATTTGATTCCGTGATTCAATACGAAGGCACCGACAAAGTGATTTACACGAAGAATATCTTTACAGAACAGCTCGAGAACATGCGCTTTGTCGAGCCGTCATTCACGGAAGATGAAGCGGAGAACCTCCGGAGGATCACGGTTGAGAGCAACGGTGAGATTGAAAGCACTTCGGTCTTCGGCAACGAAGGCGAAATGCTGGACGGGATCGTGGGCATCTTCCTGCATATCAAGGCCGGCACGGGCCCTAGGGGGGGTATCAGAGCGTTATTCGGCAAGAATGATAATAATGGCAGCGGCCCGGAATTCAAGGCGCAAATCACGTTTAGAAATGAAGATGATAGTATAGATATGGAGGATATATTCTAAATCATGAAATTGAATGCTAAATTCAGGCGTTTTCTGACTTTTGCAACCCTGCTCACGGTTATTGCCCTGTTCATTCTGCCCGAGATGGCGGATGCGCGTGGTTTCGGCGGGGGGCGCAGCTTTGGCGGGAGCAGGAGCTTCAGCAGCGGCCGCAGCTTCGGCGGAAGCCGCAGCTTTGGCGGAAGCCGCAGTTTCGGCGGCAGCCGCACAACAGCCAGGCCGAAAAGCAGTTTTGGCGGGCAGAAAAGTACAAGCCCGACAATGAGCAGGCCGTCGAGTTCCTTCGGAACGCCGAGAAGCGTCAGCACACCAAAGCCAAGCTTCGGCGGTGTGCAGATGTCGAAATCTCAGGCCCAGATGAAATACGGTGTGCCGAGAAAAAGCTATACAATGGCAGGCAGGACATCGGCAGGCCAGATGGTCAACTACAACGTGCACAACTACGGCGGATTCACGAGCGGGCTAATGACCGGCTACATGATGGGCCACTCGAGTTGGATGTGGGGAATGCCTTTTCACCCGGCTTTCTATTATTCCAGGCCGGTTTACGTGCATAATCCCGACGGCACGGTAGATGTTTACCCGCCGTCTTTCTCATTCGGGCGCCTCTTCCTTGGAATTATTATTTTCGGCGCACTGCTTTATATCGCGGTCAGAATAATAAAATCACTCAAAAAGGGCAGAAGGACAATAGGCCCCGGATCGGGTTCCTTCTCCTGAAACAGATAATTGAACAAAATTCAGCCCTGCCTCGGCAGGGCTTTTTTTTTCTCGAGTGTAAGGATTCAGGAAGGCAATTCACTTGTAAATATGCTCGGGATAAAGTAATTTTATCCGATAGTATTAATATTTAGCAGAGCCTGAATTGGCTTTAAATTTATCAGTCCGTGAATTGACGGAGCTCACTGAGCCATCCGGCGGCAGCACGGGGCAGCCGGGCACCCGCGAGGCCTATGAATTCTGCAGGAAGCTGACGCTCGGCCACTACGAGAATTTTCCCGTGGGGTCAATATTAGTGCCGCGGGAGAGCCGTAAGCACATATACCCGATTTATGCCTTCTCGCGGCTTGCCGACGACATAGCCGACGAGCCGAACGGCATGGATTCGGAACAAAGGCTAAGGCTGCTCGACTCGATGGAAAATTTGCTTGAGCGCGCACCCGTTGGATCGGACGGACTGCATAATCCGATCTTTCTCGCTTTGGCCCGCACAATGGAAGAAAAGAAAATACCGGCCATGCCGTTCAAAAAGCTATTGAATGCATTCAGGCGGGACATCAATTTCCTAAGGCCCGCGACCATGGCAGATAACATCGACTATTGCACCTTGAGTGCCAATCCTGTCGGTGAGCTCGTGCTTCGGCTGTTTGATTCCTATGACGAGCGGACGGCACCGCTCTCCGATGCCATCTGCACCGGGCTTCAGCTTGTTAATTTCTGGCAGGACTTATCAAGAGACATCAAAAACGGCAGACTTTACGTGCCGGCCGATATTGCCGGGGCGCATGGGATCAATGAGACTGCCCCGGACAAGTGGAAGGATGCATTTTTGCGCTCCGGAAATGATGCGCGGGCTATGCTTGACGAGTTATATTCAATCACTGAAAGGTACTTTGAAATAGGGGCGAAATTGATTATTTTGCTTAGTTCCCGTAGGTTGCGCGCGGAAATATTTTTCACGCTGAGGGGAGGGCAGGAGGTGTTGAAGAAAGTGAGGCAGCTCGGGACAGCAATCATAGAGGAAAGGCCGTCGATGAGCAAGATGGATTTTCTGAAACTCGTGCCGAAATATTTTTTTTTACAGAAAAAGGAATCGAGATGAACGTTTTGACCCCTGACTTGATGGCAAGCCACGAGAAAGTGGTGCCGCCATCGCTTGAAAAATCAAATTTTCTCTATTCTTTTTCAATGCTGCCGAGAGAGGAACGCGAAGCAATCACTTCGGTCTATAATTTTTGCAGTTATATAGACGATATTGTTGACAGCACCCCGAATTATAATGACAAGTCCATTCAGAAAAAAATGGAGCGCCTGGCATGGTGGGATCAGGAAATTGAGAAAATTTACGGCGGCTATGCTTCAGGGCCGTTCATGCTGCCGTTCGCTGCCGTGATTAACAGGTTCAACATCCCGAAGCAGTATTTCCTGACGCTTATCGACGGCTGCCGAAGAGACCTCGTGCAGACGAGATACAAAACATTCGAGGACCTGAAAGGCTATGCCTACAGCGTCGCGAGCGTTGTCGGGCTGATAAGCATCGAGATATTCGGATACAAGTACGAGGAAACAAAGAACTATGCCGTCAATCTTGGCTATGCCCTTCAGCTGACAAATATTCTTAGGGATATCAAGGTCGATAAGGACCGTGGATACATATACCTGCCGAAAGAAGACCTGGACAGGTTCGGCTATTCAGAAGAAGATATCATGAACGAGGTTTACAACGAGAACTTCGTGGAATTGATGCACTTCGAGGCCCGCAGGGTGAGGGAATATTACTACAGGGCCCGCACATCGCTCAATCCCGACGAGAAAGCAACGATTGTTGCCGCTGAAATCATGGATGCAATCTATTATCGCCTGCTTGAGAAAATTGAGCTGAACAATTACAACGTTTACGCTAAGAAGATCAGAGTATCGAACCTGCATAAAGTTATGATCACGTTCAAGCATTGGCTCTCGATTAAGATGCTTATCGAGAGGTTTACCAAGAAAACCAGGTTCGAAAAATAGCAAGTACCGGGGTTGCTGGCCGCGCACGGGGCCTGCGCTCACGGACAGCTACATCCCGTGCCGGTTAATCCACCGTTGAGGGCTCTATATGAACGAAAACGGCCGAACGCTCGATGCTGCTCATGATTAATTTCTCGAATTCGTGCGCTATCTCGTGTGCTTCGAGGACGGGCAGATTGTCGTCCACGTGAATATTCAGCTCAATCTGAATGCGCGAACCGCTTGTTCTGATTTTGATATCATGCACTTTTTGGATCTGCGGTATCCCGCGGGATAGATCAATAATTTTGTTCACCTCGATGTTCGGCGTCCTGTCGATCAGGTCGTCCACGGATCGTTTTCCCAGCCTCCACGACACCTGAATAACGATTAAAGCCACTGCAAGCGCGGCGATGGCATCTGCCGAATAGAACCCGAGATAAGCACCCGCGAGGCCGACCAGAACAACCGATGAGCTCAGGATGTCGGTCGAGAAATGAAGAGCATCCGCCTCGATCGCCTGGTTATTGTATTTCTTGGCCACGTGCATCAATTTTCTGGAACGCCAGATATCAATGACTATCGAGCCGGCGATCACCGCGAAGCTCCAAAAAGTGATCTCGATATGTACACGCCCGCTCGAGAGCCTCGAAGCGGCCTCGTAAATGATCCAGACACACGTGATGAGCAGCAGGAATGTCTCGCCCAGGGCCGACATATTTTCAATCTTGCCATGGCCGAAGGGATGGTGCGCGTCCGGCGGCTTATCCGCGATTCTGACGGCGAAAAAGGTCATGAGCGCGGCAACAAGATCCAAGCCCGAGTGCAGGGCTTCGGACAGAATTCCCAGCGAGCCCGTCAGCCAGCCGACAGTGAGTTTCGTGGTTGAAAGGAATATTGCCGCGTAAACAGAGATCAGAGTCACCCTGTGCTTCTCTGCAAGCTCTCCCGTGATGAACTCATCAGCCATTTCACCTTTCCCGAATATCAGCAAAATAAAGCAGCCCGAAGAAATGCCCGGCCTGAACCTCAGAATATCGGGAGCGGGCTTGGCTGTATTTCACTGATTATTGCAAATAATCATTAACCAGTAAAAGTAAAATTCAAAAACTCAAATATATGCTAATTGATTTAAGCAAAAAACCGATTTTGCATAATGGATGCAGTGTGAATAAATATTGTTAAAATATTAAGTTGACCGGCTTGCCGACAGAGCAGCAGGCAATTGCCCCGGCAGCAATCAAACTCGCCGCACCGCTCGATATGCGAAATCTGCAAGTTATTGAATATATATATAGATAAATTTCCTAAATAATTCACTTAGCCGATTGAAAAATCATCCTTTGCCGGGGCAAAAACGGATCATACTGCCGGCTTAAGTATGAAATTACCAAATATTGCGAGTGGCCGGGAAACTTATTTCGCACTCGAGACACTATAGTCTGAACGCGAAATTTTTAGAATATTCAAAGGAGGTATATACCATGAAACTAAGTAAAGCGCTGATGCTGATGCTATTTGTGACTATAGGCTGGCTGCAGGCCGCGATTGCGCGCCCGAGCGAAAAACCCGGGGTAATATCATTTCCGACGGAGATTCCTGCGGAGATATTGAGATCATCGCATGAACCGGAAGCATTGTATAAAAGCGGGAATAAATGCAAAATCTCGGAGAATACAAACACGAAAGATTATTCCATCCTGCCTGACAGCGCATCCCCAACGATTCAGATAGATGCCGCGATCAACCCGAGGGATACAAACAATATCGTAGTTTCGGCCACTGAATTTGCTCCCGGTGATGGTGTTATATCTGAAAAGTTGAACTACGTGGTGTATTTCACGAGAGATTTCGGCAGAAGCTGGAAAAAATCCGGTTTCAGGCCGCTGCCCGGAAGAGATTCAGCCATGATTGTAACGGGGGCCAGCCCTTCATTAGCTTTTGACGGCACCGGTAAGTTATATATGTCGTGGTCGCAGACATATATAACATTGAAAAGGACAGACAGCACGACTCTTGGAATTGATTCAATATTCAGTGGTGTCTATTGGGCATACTCCACTGACGGGGGAGAAACGTGGCAAGAAGAAAAAAACAAGACCCTGGGCGGTTTATTCTGCGGAAACCATTATACTTCCGGCATGACTGATTTGCCCTTCAACACTTATGCATTGACATCAACGGCCAACCAATCAAAACATGAAGACATAAATTCTGTTTACGTGGGGTACACTTACGCAACCTTCGCAAATGGCCGGCAGACAGTACATATCCTGATGAACCGCAAGAAAGCCGATTCCAGCTGTTTCCAACCGGAGCAGATTAATATCTCTCAGAATTCCGGGCTTTATAACCATTTTTCGAGCCTGGATATGGATGATAAAGGAGGCCTGCACGCCCTGTTTATGAAAGTTGAAGGCGAAACTCAGGCGTCGCTGCAAGCCTCGCTGATGTATTCTAAATCGTACGACAACGGGAGCACGTTTTACAAACCGGTTGAAATATGCAAGTTCACCGGCACGGAGCAGAATTCCGGGCCGGTGGAGAGTGTTTCCGGGATAAGTCAGATCTATCCCTGCCCGGCAATTGCCGTTGACAAGTCAAATACGGATAATAACGAGAACGTGTATATTACATTCACTGCCAATGGCATAGAAAAAGACAAAAAGCAGGGCACTGATATATATTTTTCCAGATCGACAGACGGCGGTGAGAGCTGGTCGGAACCCATAGTATTGAACGATGACGTTAAAACGCTGAAGCACAGCAATTTCTACTCGAGCATCAGCGTCAACGAGAACGGCGTTATAATAGTGTCATGGTACGACAGGAGGAATGACTGGGCCGACAGCAAAACGGAGTATTACATGGCATATTCATTCGATGGAGGAAAAAGCTTCACAAAGAACATCAAAGTCTCAGGCACAGCGTCAAAGTTTACAAATGCCGGAAACAAGAATAGCGGGGCCGGTATCGGCACAAAATTCAAAATGCTTTCTACCGGAAGCTGCGCCATGCCATTCTGGACAGAGGACAGAGAAGAAAACGGGGACGTGAAAATCTACATGGCTAAGGTGCCAATCGGTGACGGCGCAACAGTTGTTGAGGATGTAGCCGCCGTGGCAGGTTTGCTCGAGCTCGGCAGCCCTAATCCGAATCCTGCAGGCCTGGCGTGCAGCATCGTCCTGGATAACCGCGGAACAGAAAACGTTATCATGTCCATCACCGATTTAAGCGGCAGGGACCTCAGGCAGATTGACTGCAGCAGGCTGAAGCAGGGAAGGAATAGTCTTGAGATCGATCTGAGCGGCCTGGCGCCCGGTGTTTACTACATAGCAGCAAGAACCAACTCGGAGCGGGCCATGAAGAAATTGATTATTGAAAGATAGCCTGCGGGAGCGGATACCCGGCACCGATGTCAGCTGACCGGGTGCCCCTGAGAGAATAAGCGGGGAAAAAATTATTTGGAAAAAGGCCGGAAAACTGCTAATTTCGTACTCGAATTTGAAGCAGGACGGAGGATTCGCATAATGGTATTGCAGCGGTCTTGAAAACCGCCGGGGGCAACCCTGTGGGGGTTCGAGTCCCTCATCCTCCGCAATACCGAAGCCGTAAGAGATTTAATTCTGTTACGGCTTTTTTCTTATTCAGCATGATCAATCAGATATTTCCTGACGGCTTTCCAGTCAGGAAACTCACTTGTGCCGAAATGAATGTGCTCACCTTCAAACTCCGAGGCGCCGTTTTTTGTTCTGTCATCAACGAGGTAGTCGCCCTTATTCAGGTTCTTGTAGTGTGTCAGTATCAGCCGCTTGTGTGCCTTCGGCTCGAGAAATTTCCTGACCCACGCGAATTTGTCGCTTGCCGCAGTCGGATTATTCCATGGTGAAGTTGACAGAATATAAATATCGAAATGCTCCGCAAGTTCGTTGAATGACTCGACCGCGCCTTTTACGGGCTGCATGAGGGTGAAAATGCCCGGCACCTCGTCCAGCCTGCCTTCATATTGCATTTTGCACTCATCCGTCAGGCAGTCTATGCCTGATTTAAAGTCAACAAGCACGTTGTCCATGTCGATATAAAGAATTTTTTTGCCCATAATACTTTTCGATTGGTGAATGAAAGAGTCCATAAACAGCAAAAATAAAAAATTCCATCGAACTCGATGCTGACTAGCGGATTATGGGAAAAAAACGGGTGCATTCAGGCCGCGCCGAATATGATTTTTTGACATTATTAAAATAGTTTTGCATAATGTTCAAAAACCAAAAAATAATTCTTTGATTACTACACGACAATAAGTAAATTTAAGCACAAGCATATTTTGATTCACGGAAGAAGTTATGAGAAAAGTCCTTATCATATTGATTGCCATGGTAATTGCATCGTGCGGAAATGATGAAGAAAAGATTGCAAACGTGAATTTACCCGAAAAGAAATTAACAAGAGATTCAATTTTACAATCAAGCCATGACAATTTCCTCGATTCGTTTTGCATATCCGGTCAAGTTGTTGACTACAATACATTTATACCCATCGCGAATGCCGATATCAGCACTATTCCCGAAAAATTCAGCTGTAAAACGGATTCAAACGGATTTTTTAGGATCAGGACCGATCAATGCTCTGAATTTGTCGTGGCAGCAGAGAAGCCGGGCGAATATTGCCGCGGGATAAGGGTTTCGGGATGGAACGAGGTGGGTGCCAATTATGGTATTATTTTCTGCTGCAGGGCATCCGACGCGCTGCACCCCCCGGGAGAAATATCAATATTAGGCCCGAAAGGCAACAAACAGCTCGACACGAACGGGTATGATTTCATGTGGATGAGCCGCGATCCGGGGGCTGATATTGAACAATCGCGGGTGATAGTGCTCGACAGTGCTTATCATGTTGTGATGGATGAATCTGTTTACCTCGGTAACAAGGGAGTATTCGGAAAGGAGCTGCCTGCCGGTCAATACTACTGGCTGCTTGCTATCAGGGATAATACCGGGGTCGTGGCAATGAGCGGGTTAAATGCTTTCAAAATAACGAGGGCCAAAGCCGGATGAAAAAATGCGAAATTCTCTGCCTGGTCTGCTTTTTGACATTTTGCGCGGGCTGCACCCTGGATGACGGGATAATTTACGCGTTCAAAGATGCCATAACAACCGATGCCGAATTCTCCGGGGTTATAAAAGACAATGTGACGCACAAGCCGCTACAGGGGGTGCTTGTAGAAACAATTCCCGAAACCGGGAGCGTATTTACCGATTCGGCAGGGAATTATAAGATAAAATCCAATAAAAAATGCACGCACCTGCTGCGGTTCAGCAAGCCGGGCTACTTCACGGCTGATATTGAGTTCGACACGAGAATCAAAAAGAATATTGTTTTCAATAGCGATTTGGGGAGGATTATCGGGCCGGATTATTCCAAAAATCCATGTTTTCAATATACTCCGCTTTATTGTGATTCTTTTCAATTTACTCAGTGCAGGTGGGTGAATGTGGTCTATGATAATTTGAATGCATCCAAAATAACAATCATATCAGGTGATGACTATCCTCCGACAAAGTATAATGAAGACAGGTATTGGAATGATTTGCCCGGACGACGCACATTTTTGAATCTTTCCAGTCCAAGAATTGATGAGTACGCGTATATCAGGTTTGAATACCCGAGCGGTATGGTTGCATATTCAAAAATTTTAACTTCGCCCAAAAGAGATGTATATGTGCTATTAGAAAGATTCCCTGCTGATTGGAAGCTTTATATACCCTTTCATGCATACGAGGGGAAAAACGGCTGGGACGATTACTATTTCAAAAAAAGTTATTTCC
>CAZIHB010000016.1:0-13047 GCA_964538535.1 uncultured Hyphomicrobiales bacterium
GGTTGTGCTCTACCAACTGAGCTACTTTCGCTTGTTTTGCTGTCAAAAACACATTGCAAAATTAATAGCTTTTTCCGAATTCTGCAAGTATTTTTTATTTTTTTAAAGAACTCTTTTCTACTTCCCCGCGGCAGGAACTCTGCTTGCCGCCCACGTCGCATCAGCAACACTCAAAAATAGGAAGATTTCGCAAATCTGCCAAAAGAAAAAAATTAAAATGCCTGCCAAAATATATTAATATCTTTATTTTCAAGTGATTAAAAGTATTGTTGTCCGGCGTCCCGGCGGCGGTCATTCCCATCGGCCGGCGGGCTATCTTTCGCGCAGGCACTGCAGCACCCGGAGCACCTCGGCACTGTCTGCCGGCACGGATTCGGCATGAATGACGGAGCACTGCAGCACCCCGTTCGGATCGATGATGTATAGTCCGGGCATGGCATATCCCGAGTCTTCTCTAAGTATTTCATAGCTTCCGGAAATCCGGCGTGTGAAGTCCGAGAGCATCGCGAATGGCAGGCACTTAAGCCCGGCATCAGATCTCCTCCAGGCAAGATGGGAGTATGGGCTGTCGGTGGAGCACGCGATCACCTCGCAATTAACCGCCCTGAAGGCCTCGTAATTGTCCGAGAATTCAATAATCCGGGCGTGGCCGGCGGGCGTGAAGTCGAGTGGATAGAAGAAAAGCACAAGCCACTTGCCGGTGTAGTCGCCGAGGGAAATTTCCCTGAAGGCATTGCCCTGGTTCAGCTTATCGGCATTTCCGCCGATAAGCGCGGTTCCTTTGAATTTCGGGGCCTGCCGGCCGACTGTTAAAGCCATGTTCTGCCTCGCACTTATCCCTGTTAACGGTTTAATTCAGCCTAAAAATGATTTATTTATGTAAATCAACGAAAATCAACTTTTCTTAGTGTCAAATTGATTTCCAAAATTATTTGTTTTGTATATTTGCAGACTAATATAATAATGTTAAGTCGAAAATCGGCGTGCAAAAATTACGGAATATATACTTATTCGGGCGCAAAAGACATGGCAAATAAGACACTTGTGATCGTGGAATCTCCGGCGAAAGCTAAAACAATAAATAAATACCTTGGCAAGAACTATATTGTCGAGGCATCGGTCGGGCATATCAAGGACCTTGTGAAGTTCAACCTGTCCGTGGACGTGAACAACGGCTTCGAGCCGAAGTATGTGACGATACGCGGCAAGGCCGACGTGATAAAAAATTTGAAGAAGCTCTCCGAGAATGCCTCAAAAGTGCTGATCGCAACCGACCCCGACCGTGAGGGCGAGGCAATAGCCTGGCATATAGCCGAGGAAGTGAAGAAGGTGAACACGAATATCCAGAGGGTGATATTCAACGAGATCACAAAGACGGGAATCCAGCACGGAATCAGCGAGCCAAGGGAAATAGACCACGACATGTTCATGTCGCAGCAGGCCCGGCGCGTTCTCGACAGGCTGATCGGCTATCAGGTGTCCCCGTTCTTATCTCGTGCCATGCTCGAGAAGACCACCCAGACGCTCTCGGCCGGGCGCGTTCAGTCCGTGGCATTGCGCATGATATGCGAGCGCGAGAAAGAAATATCCATTTTCAGGGCAATTGAATATTGGAACATCACCGGTGATTTTGCCACGCAGAGCGAGGGCAAGCTGAAGGCAAAGCTCATAGCATTCGACGGCAAGAATATCAAGAATCCCGAGGGCTCGGGCAGCGGCGCCACGGACGAGGAGAAAGCAAAGGCCGGGGCACGCGTGGCGGCGCTTCATTTCATCCGCACAAAGGAGCAGGCCGTTGGGCTTATCAAGAATATTAAGAAAGAAGATTACTCCATCTCGGAAATAAGCAAGAAACAGGTGAAGCGCAAGCCCCAGCCGCCATTCACGACGAGCTACCTGCAGCAGGAAGCTTCCAGGAGGCTCGGCTTTTCAAACAAAAAGACCATGAGCGTGGCTCAGAAGCTTTACGAGGGTGTGAATATAGGCGAGGAAGGGGCCGTGGGTCTTATCACCTACATGAGAACCGACTCGGTACGTATCAGCCCCGACGCCCAGAATGCCGCGCGCGAGCACATCGGCGCGAAGTTCGGCTCCGAATACCTGCCGCCCGCTCCGCCGCAATACACGTCAAAATCCTCCAACGTGCAGGATGCGCACGAGGCGATAAGGCCCGCATCTCTTGACTATACGCCCGAAATGGTGCGCCGGCACTTGTCGAAAGACGATGCTGAACTTTACGAGCTGATTTATAACCGGTTCCTTGCCTCGCAGATGAACCCGGCAGTATTGGACCAGACAACAGTTAATATTCAAGGCGGGGACTTCATTTTCAGAGCAACGGGATCGGTGGTGGTGTTCAAGGGCTTCCTCGTCGTTTATGACGATATGAGCGAAGACACCGCGAAAGGCAAGGATGCGCAGCCGAACCTGCCCGAGGGCATGGCAGAGAAGCAATCAGTGGCACTGAAGGGCACCGATTCCTCCCAGGCATTCACGAAACCGCCGGCAAGATATAACGAGGCGAGCCTCGTCAAAGAGCTCGACGAGCTTGGAATAGGAAGGCCGAGCACCTACGCGCAGATTGTTTCGACGCTGCTCGACAGGGAGTACGTTGAGCTTGAGAAAAAAGCGTTCATACCGACAGAGCTCGGCATGGACGTGAACGAAATATTGACAAAGCACTTCGAAAAGCTGTTCAACGTCAGCTTCACGGCCAACATGGAGGGCGATCTTGATATTATTGCCGATGGGAAGAAACTCTATGCCGAAGTGATGCAGGAGTTCTACGAGCCGTTCCGGGCCATGCTGAAATATGCCGAGGATCATAGCGATATACCCGAGATCGAGTGCCCCGTGTGCTCGGCGCCGATGGTTATTAAAGTCAGCAGGACAGGGCGTTTTCTCGGCTGCTCGCGCTATCCGGAATGCAAGGGCACGAAGCCGCTTCCCAAACCGAACAAGGACAACAAGGAGAAAGAAGAACCCCGCATAGCCGAGGGCATAGTGTGTGATATTTGCGGCAAAGAAATGTACATACGCGAGAGCAGGTTCGGTAAGTTCTACGGGTGCGTGGATTACCCGCAGTGCAAGGGCACTAAGCCGTTCACTATGAACCTGAAATGCCCGAAGTGCGGTGAAGGAGATATTGTGGAGAGGTACAGCCCGAAGTCCAGGAAGAAATTCTGGGGCTGCTCGGCCTATCCGAAATGCGACCATATCACGAACTACGAGCCTGTGGCGCACATCTGTGAAAAATGCGGCAATGGCTATCTTGAAATTCGATTCAGAAAAGTGGAGGGCGGCTACGAGAAATATCTGAGCTGCCCCGCCTGCAAAGAGAAATTTGAGATGAGCATCCTTGATAAAAAGCCTGTGTGAAAAGTACAGATTACAGCAATAAAGTAGTGACACGTTATTCCCGCGAAAGCGGGAATCAATTGAAATACAATAACTTATGGATCTCCGCCTTCGCGGAGATGACAACTGCAGTGTGTCGGTGCCGTGGTTTTTCAACAGGCTGCTTCGCGGAGATGACAACTGCAGTGTGTCGGCGCCGCGGATTTTCAACAGGCTGAAAATGATGGATGCAGGAATGAACATTGATCGGGATGACGAGGAGCCACTGGCAATTGTCCGGCTGGAAAGCTCCACTCATCCCGATTTTGAAAAATATTACGAGATCTATGACTCCTCTTTCCCGGCCGACGAGAAAGTCTGGCGGGAAATCATAGTCAAGCGCCTCGACGACGGCCGCTATATTATTTACGTCGCGAAGGCCGGCGGTGAAGTTGTCGGGTTCTGCAGCTTCTGGGAGCTCGCGGACGAGCGGCACGTGCTGCTTGACTATCTGGCCACGAAGCAAAGCCGTCGCGGGCGCGGGGTGGCCCGGAGAATTCTGGAATTTATTCCCCGGATAGAGCGCTTCAGCGGGAAGGATTTTCTGCTTGAAGTTGAGGATCCATGCAGGGGTGCCAATCGTGAGGAGCGCCTGAAGCGGGTGGAATTCTATAGATCGGCGGGCGTTCTGACTTTCGACGGGGTTCAGTATACCTGCCCGCCGCTGCAGGGGCCGAACCCGACGGAGATGATACTGATGACCCTGCCCCGCGAGCCAAAAGCATCCATCACGCGCGAAGAAGCCACGGCTATTGTGGTTACGCTTTATACAAAGCTTTACCGCCGCGCCCCGGATGACCCCTACCTGGCAAAAATAATCGAATCAATACCCGAAACCGTGTTTCTCGTTTGAATGGCGCACTCTTCAAAAATTGCGCGTTCTGCAGTTATTCCATTGAATTTATATGCTAAATCATTAGTTTTGCATAGTGATAATGGACATATTTTATTTATACCAAATCGAGGGACAGTGAAACATGCGCAAATGGCGAATCGAAGACTCTGCCGAGCTGTATAATATTAATGGCTGGGGCAGCAATTATTTTTCCATTAACGACAAAGGAAATGTGACTGTCACGCCAAAAACGAATGGAACTACGATTGATCTGAAAGAGTTAGTTGACGAGCTATTGATAAGAGATGTTTCAACTCCGGTGCTGCTCCGCTTCCCCGATATTCTCGACGACAGAATCGAAACAATAAATAACTGCTTCAAGACGGCAGCCGAGGAATATGGCTTCAATGGCCAATACTTCACTATCTACCCGATCAAGGTGAACCAATCGAGGCCCGTGGTTGAAGAAATCATGCGCTATGGCAGGAAGTTCAACATTGGGCTCGAGGCAGGCTCCAAGCCTGAGCTTCACGCCGTCCTTGCCATAATGACCAATCCCGAGGCACTTATCATCTGCAACGGTTACAAGGACCAGGCCTTCATCGAGCTGGCCTTGCTCGCGCACAAGATGGGCAAGAAGATATTCCTCGTGGTCGAAAAACTAAACGAATTGAAGCTGATACACCAGATTGCAAAGCGGCTGAAGGTGAGGCCGAATATCGGCATACGCATTAAGCTTGCCAGCTCAGGCAGCGGCAAATGGGAAGAATCCGGCGGCGACCAGAGCAAGTTCGGCCTGAATGCCGCCGAGCTTATCGAGGCTATCGCCTTTGCCGAGAAGTATAAGCTGACTGACTGCGTTCAATTGATACATTTCCATATCGGCAGCCAGGTGACGAATATCAGGAAAATAAAAAACGCCCTTCGCGAGGTGTCGCAATTCTATGTTCAGATGATAAAAAACGGCTGCCCGATCCAATTCGTTGACATCGGGGGCGGTCTGGGAGTCGATTATGACGGCTCAAGATCGCTCGGCCCGAGCAGCATCAACTATTCGATTCAGGAATACGCCAACGACGCTATCTATATGCTTAAGGAAGCAGCCGATAAAAATGGCCTGGAGCATCCGAATATTGTCACGGAATCGGGAAGGTCGCTCACGGCCCATCATTCTATTCTGGTTTTTGATGTGCTCGAGACCACCACTCTGCCCTCCTGGGATTACAACTACGAGCTTCGCGAGGACGACCACGAGCACGTGCGTGAGCTCTACAACCTGTTTGAAAATCTGACAGCCACCACGATGCTTGAAACCTGGCACGACGCGCAGCAGATCAGGGAGGAAGCCCTGGACCGCTTCAGCCTTGGCATGCTCGACCTGCGGACGCGCGCGCTGATTGAAAGGCTCTTCTGGTCAATTGCCAAGGAAGTGCACCAGATTTCGCTCGAAATAAAGCACATCCCCGAGGAATTCAGGAATCTTTCCAAGATGCTCGTGGATAAGTATTTTTGCAATTTCTCGCTATTCCAGTCCCTGCCGGATTCATGGGCCATCGACCAGGTATTTCCCATCATGCCGATTAACAGGCTGAACGAGAAGCCTCAAAGATTGGCCACGCTGCAGGACATAACCTGCGATTCCGACGGAAAAATTGATAACTTCATCGGGCTGAGGAACTATTTCCACTACCTGCCCGTGCATGATTTCAAGCCAGATCAGGCCATGTATATCGGGGCATTTCTGATCGGTGCTTACCAGGAAATCCTGGGCGACCTGCATAATCTTTTTGGCGACACGAACGCGGTGCACGTCACGGTGAACGAGGACGGGTACGAGATCAATCAGGTGATCGACGGCGAAACGGTGGCCGAAGTGCTTGATTACGTGCAATATAATCCCAAGAAACTTGTCAGAACCATGGAGACATGGGTTTCGGAAGCGGTTAAGGCAGGCAAGCTTTCTGCCGAGGAAGGAAAGGAATTCCTCGCGAACTACAGGTCAGGACTGTTTGGCTACACCTATTTGGAATAAACCCCGGGGAGGCTCCGCATGGCAAAGAGCGTAAAATACTATCAATACACTCCCAAAGAGATTGAGCTTTACAAGAAAGAGAAAGCTCTGCGCGAATCGAAAAGGGTGGAGGGCACTAATCGCGCGCTTATAGCGCTCCGAAAGCAAAATCTGATGTTCACGCGGGCCGACGACAAGCTGCGGCGCAAGATAGAGCATTTCAACAAAGTGATCAAGAGCAAGCCCCTGCCCGTGGTGCTGAAAGTGGTGAACTACTGGATGTCGGACTTCGTAAACGAGTAATAATATATCAGGCAAAGAGATAACCATGACAGGAAATAAAGCGGCATTCTCCGCCGCTGAAATAGATGTGGCGCTTGGCGGCCAGGGAAAACTTTATCCCGGTGACGAGTGGAAATCTGTCGGTGTATCGACGGACACGAGATTGCTCGCGGAGGGCAATCTTTTTATAGCTTTGAAGGGAGAGAATACCGACGGGCACGCACGCGTGGCGGAGGCTTTTGAAAAGGGCGCCGCCGGGGCCGTGGTATCAGCCGAATGGCTTGATGCCAATCCCGGCATGTTTCCCGGAAAAACATTATTCCCTGTGGAGGATACACTCAGGGCGATGGGCAGGTTGGCGCGGTTCCACAGGGAGAGGTTTGATATTCCCGTGGTTGCTATCGCTGGCTCGAACGGGAAAACGACGACAAAGGAGATGGTAGCGGCCGTCATGTCTCAAAAATTCCGCACTCTGAAAACTTTTGAAAATTACAACAACCAGGTAGGCGTTCCGATGATGCTTTTTTCGCTCAACGAGGAGCACGAGGCCGCGGCTATTGAAATAGGCACGAACGAACCCGGCGAGATAAAAATTCTTTCGGAGATACTGCAGCCGACGCACGGTGTTATTACCAATATCGGGAAGGAGCACCTGGAACAGCTGATTGACCTTGACGGCGTGGAAATGGAAGAGACATATCTCTTCGGCCATCTCAGACTGCGGGGGCGCATGGCTATTGTGAATCTCGATGACGAGCGCCTGGCAAGGTACGTCCCCGTGCTGGAGAAAAAAATATCCTTCGGCAGATCGGGCAAGCCGGACATTTATACCGATTACACTCTCGACAGCGGGCTGCATCCCGTTGTGGCGTTCCGCTACGCGGGCCGGGAAATGACAGCCGGCATGAAAACTCATGGCACTGCCACCGCTCTGAATGCCATGGCAGCAGGTGCAGTCGGGTTTTCGCTCGGTATCGGCCATGATGCAATAAAAAAGGCACTTGAAGCATACGAGACGGAGGCCGGGCATGGCTATGCAAGAATGCTTATCGAGAATGCCGGAGGGGTGAAAATAATCAACGACTGCTATAATGCCAATCCATCCTCGATGGCTCTCTCGATAGACACCTTGAGGCACTTCCCCGCCAGCGGGAAGAGAATCGCTGTGCTTGGCGACATGAGAGAGATGGGCGATGCCGCGGCGGCAGAGCATGTGGCAATACTGGAGACGGCAGCGCTCAGCGCCGATCTCGTGATTACATACGGCGAGGAGATGGCCAGGGCTTCAGCTGCCGTCAGGCTTGAAAACGTTGTAAATTATGAGACGAAGGAGAGGGTGATACACGAGGTCAGCTGCGTGGCTTTGCCCGGTGATGCCATACTTGTCAAGGGGTCGAGAAGCATGAAGATGGAAGAAGTAATCACTGCATTAATGGATATTTATAATAGTAATACTGTAAATGGTTGATACTTTTTGCTTTAGTATTACGCGTATTTTGTTTATATTACATCCCGATTTTTTTGCTGCTTTGGTTGAAAAATCAAAAATTTGAATGTAATTGATGTTAAATAATAAAAGATGAAGCAATATGTCCGGTCATAGCAAATGGGCAAATATCAAGCACAGAAAAGGTAAACAGGACGCCAAAAGAGGCAAGGTTTTCACGAGATACGGGAAGGAAATCACAATTGCAGCGCGCGAGGGCGGCGGCGATATTGATTCGAACCCGAGATTGAGGCTCGCGGTTCAGAACGCGAGGGCCTCGAACATGCCCAACGATAATATCATGCGCGCCATCAAGAAAGGCACGGGAGAGATCGAGGGCGTGAATTATGAAGAAATTACCTACGAGGGGTACGCTCCCTGCGGTGTTGCCGTTATTCTCGAGACGATCACCGACAACAAGAACCGCACAGTATCCGAGATACGCTCCTGGTTCGGCAAGCATGGAGGCAACATGGGCGAAAGCGGCTCCGTGGCTTGGGGATTCAGCAGGAAAGGAACGGTAGTGATCAAGACCTCCGGCAAATCGGAAGACGAACTGCTCGAGCACGTGCTTGAATCGGGCGCGGAGGATATTGAGTATGATGAGGATTCATCAAAAATCATCTGCCCCATGGAAAACTTCGGTATCGTCAACAAATACTTCAATGATAACGGGTTCTCACTCGAGGAAAGCAAGCTGGAGTATATTCCTTCCAACACGGTGAAAATCACAAAAATCGAGGATGCCCGCAAGGTGATGAGATTTATTGATGCTTTCGAGGATCACGACGACGTTCAGAACGTTTACACGAATGCGGAATTCGATGAAGCAATCGAAGAGCAGCTTGAAAACGAGTAAGGATTAGATCGATAAGATAAATGATCCGCTTCTCTCCGGGAGCGGATTTTTTTTTTATTTACCGGCGGAAAAGCAAATAGCATCAATTTTATTGATGTTCAAAACGTCTTTATTTTTTTATTTTAATATAAAATCAAAAAGATGGAAAAAATCAGGTTTTCTTCTATGCCGGGCTTCTCGGCATTCTTCACGGAGCTGATGGAAAGGTCCCCCGTGGCTGAATCATTCTTCGATGTGAGCGAGGCAGACCTCTCGAACCCGTCATTCTACGAGGCACGAGAGAAACCCGGCAGTTACGACCGCGCCGCTCTCAAGCGTGTTATAACTGCGACCATGTCCGGGCTCGCGCTCTCAGGGGCGCAGGAGGACAATATCGGGCTGCTTGGAGCCGAGAGCACCTTCGCCGTAGTAACGGGCCAGCAGGTAGGTTTTCTCGGCGGCCCGCTTTACACGTATCTGAAATCCGCCACGGCCGTGTTTTGTGCAGAGAAATTATCGAGCAGACAATTCGGCAGGCATTTCGTCCCCATAATATGGGTTGAAGACAATGACCATGACGCTCCCGAAGCCGCGGAAGCATATCTCGCTGACAGCATGTACGAACTCGGGAAGCTGAGTGCATGTGAATACACTGACGCAGGCCCGGGCCGGCCGGTCTCGGAGCTGAGGTTTGACAGCCGCGTGGAAGAACTGGGCCGGCATGCCGGCGTGATTCTGCAATCCCGTGAGCACCGGCAGGAAGCTATCGAGCTGATTCAAAATACCTGTGCTCCCGGGATGTTGTGGCGGGACTCGTTCATCCGGGTGCTGAACTACCTGCTCGGCGGCAGCGGGCTGCTGTTCCTATCAGCATCAATTGCCAGGGAGCACGGGCTTTTCGATTCCATCGCGGGCAGGGAATTATCCGAGCCGGGTGTGACGTCCGCGCTCGTCGATACAATGAACTCGAAGCTCTGCGCCGCGGGATTTCACCTTCAGGCAAGGGCGTTCAGCATCAACCTGTTCGCGCACGAGGACGGCAGAAGGATAAATATCAAGGATTACGGTGAAGGCAGCTACCTCGCCGGCAAGGAGCTGCTCACGCAGGCGGAATTACTGGCTCGCTTCTCGGGCAGGCAGGGTGTGCTCTCGCCGAAAGTCCTGCTCAGGCCGGTGATGCAGGATTCGATCGTCCCGACAGCTGCCTACGTTGCGGGGCCGAGCGAGGCGGCCTATCTCGCGCAGGCAGGGCCGATTTACAGGCATTTCGGTGTTCATCCGCCTGCCATAGTGCCCAGGGTGTCGCTCACGCTGCTCGACCGCAGGACCGAGCGTTTCATGGTGTCGGAAGGTATCGGCTTGAACTATTTCCTGCGCGACATTGGCGAGCTGGAAAGAGAGCTGACGGGCGAGATCAGGAATGATTCGCTCGATGAATTGTTCGCCGGGAGTGCCGCGAGCCTCGAGAGCATATACGGCAGGATTGCCGAGGCTGCATCGGAGGCAGAGCCATCCCTTGAGCGCTCAGCCGCGACGATGCTTCACAAGAGTCTCGATTTGCTTGCCGTTATGAAAAAGAAAATTATCTCCGCCGAAAAAAAGCAAAACGAATCGCATTTCGAGATGTACCGCAGGGCATCATCTTTTCTATACCCGCTTGGCACCCTGCAGGAGCGGGTGCTGCCCGCGATCTGGTTTGTCGCGGCATTCGGCAGCGATGCCATGCTGCGCGCTGCCCGCGCCGCGTTCGGGGAAGGGACGGACTGCCACGTTGTGCTCGGCCCCTCCGATATTGAAATCCCGGAGTGATATAAGCTTTAAAATGTTGGAATAATAAGCTAATTTTGATAGTTATGATAAATTGACATTAATGATAAAACGGAGTATATATGCAAATTGGAATTGTCGGACTGCCATACTCAGGCAAAACAACACTCTTTCAAACGCTGACTGAAACTCACCTTGATGCAAACGCCCTCCAGAAGCGAGACACGAACCAGGCAATAATGAAAGTGCCGGATAAAAGGCTCGACATATTGACCGAGATATTCAAGCCCAAAAGAAAAATAAATGCCACGATCGAGATAGTTGACATGGTGGGCGTGGCAAAGGGCGACCACAGCTCCAGCCAATTCACGGGGCAATTCCTTGGCAAAGTGAAGACAAACGACGCGCTGATCCACGTCGTCAGGGGATTCACGAACGAGGCTATCGCCCTTGATGACAGCTCCATTGACCTTTACCGGGACATCTGCACGCTCGAGGAAGAATTTATGTTTGCCGATCTCGAGTTCCTTGAGGGCAGGTTTGCAAAGCTCGAGAAGGACATGACAAAGCAGAAAAACAAGGAAGAAGCCAAGAAAGAAATGGAAGTGATGAAAAAATGGCAAAGCTACCTTGAAAAAGAGATTCCGCTGCGCGAAGTCGAATTTGAAGAAGAAGACCTGAAGTATATCAAGAATTATCAGCCACTGACGGCGAAGCCTCTTCTCATTGCTTTGAATCTCGACGAGGGCGACGTGAAAAATGCCGGCAGGATAGTCGAAGAGATCCGTTCTAAATTATCAGGCAAAAAGATAACGGTCGAGCCGTTTTTTGCCAAGATTGAAATGGAACTCTCGCAGCTTGAAGCCGAAGAGAAAGCGGTGTTCATGGAAGAGTACGGGCTGACGGAATCGCCTCTCGACAGGATGATACGTAGCGCATACGAGCTGCTCGGCCTGCAGTCCTTCTTCACGGTCGGCGAGGATGAGAACCGTGCATGGACTATCAGGCGCGGGATGACTGCCCAGGAAGCCGCGGGTGTGATCCATACCGACTTTTATAATAAATTCATACGCGCCGAGGTTGTCGGCTATGATGATTTCATTGAAAACGGCACCATGGCAAAATGCAAGGAAAAAGGGCTCGTGCGGCTCGAGGGCAAGGAATACATCTGCAGGGATGGCGACATACTCAACATAAGGCACGGTTGAGAGATGAAATGCGTGATTATTGAGCATACACGTGCTTCGGCTGCCGGAGCAGTCGTGCAATGGGCTGAAAGCAGAAAAATAAGGCTCGAACCTGCAAGTTTCAAGGCGGGTTCGGGCCTTCCTTCAGCTCAGGCTGATTTATACATTCTGACGGGCGGCCCCATGAGCGCGAACGATAACGACGAATGGCTGCTTGCAGAGAAGGCCGCAGTCAGGGGCTGGATTGCAGCAGGAAAGAAGGTGGCGGGCATCTGCCTTGGTGCGCAAATTATCGCGTCGGCACTCGGGGCAAAGGTCTGCAGTATGAATGATGCCGAGATAGGCCTGCATGAAGTAAGGCTGACAGAGTCCGGCCTGCAAAGCGCGGTTATGGCGGGTGTGCCGGCCTCGTTTAAAGTGTTTCAGTGGCATGGCGAGACGTTTGATATGCCTGCCGGATGCGTGCCCCTTGCGGGCAGCACAGCCTGCCCCAATCAGGCGTTCCTTTTTGGCACGAACTCGCTCGGCCTGCAATTTCACCCGGAGGCGACGCCCGAAATTGTGGAAAAATACGCGCTGTCCCGCTCAGCTATGCCCGGGGGCGGCCCGTTTATGCAATCGGCGGAAGAAATACGAAAAGGCATGGCGGAGTGCGGTGAGATTAATAAAATATTATTCGCGATACTCGATAATTTCTTAGCTTTGAAAGCAGTGTAGTTGATTATTTATTTTTTCGGCTGTTGATATGAGAGTTTTGGGCATTGACCCGGGTTCAGTCGTGTGTGGCTACGGGGCAATTGATTATGACGGCAGGGCGTTCCGCCTCGTGGAGTATGGCGTGGTGCAGGCAAGGAAGATGGAACCGGACTTCAACCTGAGGCTGAAAGATATATATGAGCGCCTGGAAAAAGTGATAGAGAGGGTGCGGCCCGATGCAGCCGCGTTCGAGTCGGGTTTTTACTCGAAGAACGTGCAATCCCTGATCAAGCTAACTCATGCGCGCGCGGCAGCCATACTCGCCGCCGTGATGCATGATGTGCCCGTCCACGAGTACAGCCCGAAAGAAGTGAAGAAAGCGGTGACGGGAAAGGGTGCTGCAACTAAAGAGCAGGTGCAGTTCATGGTGAAAAGGATGATGGAGATTGAAGAAACCCCTGAGTTCTTCGATGCCACTGACGCGCTGGCCGTGGCAGTCTGCCACAGCATACGCCCGGCGTTCGCGGGCGGAAAGGGCGGCAACTGGGC
>CAZIHB010000017.1:0-12728 GCA_964538535.1 uncultured Hyphomicrobiales bacterium
GATTCCTTCAGCTGCGATTTGTAATTGAACCGGAAAGTCACAGGCCCTGCCGAGGGGTTGGGATAAGAGACAGGTTTCTCGATAAAGGAATTCTGCGACACGTTTACTTTGACGACCAGAGTATCCTTGTTGCCGTCCGGATCTATTGCCACAACCCTTATCGAGTTGGCAGGCGAGCGCGGGTTGTCTCCATATTCCAGTTTGCCGGGCTGAAGGTTGATCGTGGCTTTCAAGCCCGGTGCCTCGCCCATGGACGTGAACTTGTAATATGTGGTCGAAGCCGAGGGCTGGTAAGCGCCGTTCACCCACACTAACAAATTTGTCGAATCTTTCAGCTTCAAGAACGAGTTGTCGTATAATTCAATGTCGATAAATGGTTCCCTTGTCACGTAATCGCCGTTATTCACCTTCTTTCCGTCCATGTAAAGCTCTATTTCGGGCTTCACCGTGTCTTTCTTCACCTCGAGTGCCACCTCTGATACGTTATTGAATTGATAGAACTCTGCAAGGCTTCTGCCATGGTTCGGTTCGAATCTCATCACGTTGGTGCCGGTCAGGTTCTGAGTGTTGACGGAGGTCTCGTATGTTTGTGACGCGTCGGCGGGCAGCGCGCCGAGAACGAGATTCTGTTCGAGCGCGTCGGTCTGATTCTTCAGGATGGAGAATAAGGCGAGAACCGAGTCAGCATCGGTTCTCGGCGAGATATTCGAATATTTCGTTTCGTAGTAAACGGGCTCGCCCTGCAGCACGACGTCCTTGCTCAGCGATGTGGAGCTTTGCGAGACGGCTATCTCCGGCAGAGAAACGAATTCTGCCGAAACTCCATCGATGTATGGTTCGGAGAACATGGTCTTCCGCTTCATTTTCACGTTGAACGACATATATGGATACTGTCCGGCATCATATTTCGAAATATCGATTTCGTTCGTATCGGCAATAGTATCGAGCAGGGTTGCATCCCCCTTCACATCAATGCCGAACAGCTCGATTTTATAATTTCCGTCCTCCGGCCCATACCCGAATTTTATCTTGCTCCATTGCCTTGCAGGGCCGATTTTCCCGGACCTTACATCACCCTCGAGGAAATATCGATCCAGCCTGCCCTCAAACAGCACCGTGTCGCCCTTAAGATCGACTCCCTCGATGATTGATCCCGGCGCGGCCCCGCGCCGCCCAATCATGGCGAAAGAGAATTGCCAGTGCCCGGTCTCGGGTGAGTATGCATTCTCGTCCATCTCGTCAGTCAGCAATTCAGCCTTGGCTGAGCCAAACTCTTTCAATATGGCCTTTATCGTGTCAATGGAGCCCGCGTCGTGATAGAACACCTGCCTTACCACCGGTATCCTGAATGCCGGCCCGCAGACTGATATGAACACCCACTCGTCGCTTCTGACGGAGTCTCTCAGATATTTCACGAGATCGATTGACGAGGAGTCTTTCACCCTGTCTTCCCATTTGTCGGTGTCATGATACTGCCAGGTGTTAAACCTTTTGTAAATCGGTTTAGTGCCATTTTCCACGATCGGAACGCGCAATATATTGAAACCGACATCATAGTAAGAGTCCGAGTAAGTGCTGCCGTTGAATGTGACGAGGCTGTAGGCCTCCGGCTTTACAACGCTCATCTGCCTGTAGGGGTAAGACCGTTTGCTAACTGCCACTTTCCCCCTGCCCTGCACTTCAGTGAAGCAGGTGCTGTCGGCTGATATGGCTGCAAGCCGGCCGGCCCGGCCAGGATTCCACTCAACATGGTTTTTCCTGTACTCATTTGATCCGTAGAAGGGTATAATAAGCCAGTCGCTGGCAGAATTATCCTTCTTGTTTATCATTCTGGCATATAGCTCGTACCCGGCGGAATCCTGAACTAAATAGTCGGGTTTCCAAGATAAGTAGTGCTCTGTCATCGCTATTTCTTCCGGCTTCGAGTCGCACAGCTTGTTATCAAAGCCGTTATGAGCCAGCCTGAATTCATAGCTGTAATCGTTTTTATTCTTCAAGGGGTTTATGAACCTGCATTCGATTTTGCCCGTCCTGACGTCCCAGTTTGCCAGCGGATCGAGAGGAAGCAGATTTTTTCCGTATATATATATTGAACGGACAAGGATATTATTCTGCCGGTTTGTATCGGCACAATAATTATCGGGATCGACAATAAAAGTGAACTTATGCTCGCCCGGCATACCCTTCACGGGAAGCGCGAAGCTGAATCCGTCGGAGCTGCACAGGTTCCCGTATTCGGTGAATAAGGAATCCTTCCTGCCGTTGTACTCCCTGATAAGTTTCAGCCTGAATGGGGTATATTGGCAGAAGCCGTTGTTGTGGATCATGCCCGAAATTGCGATCGTTGTATCATCATCAACAATATAATCGTTTCCATTCTGGTTCACTATGCTCAGATCCTGATCCTGAATAAATAAATCGGGATATGATGCCAGCCTGACCTGGGCAAGAGGATCGCCAAGCAGAAGGAACCATAGCCTGGTGCCATACTGCCCGATATCTTCCGAGTTCGTGCATATTGTGTTCTTGCCGTGGAGCAGCAATTCTCCCAGCCGCCTTGTTTTCACGGTCGTGTCGGCAATAGTGCTTAGCATGTTGACGAGCATCAAGTTGTTAGGCCCCACGAATCCCGTGAATGCCGAACCGAACACCCCGGTGAAACCTTTGTCTTTCTCCATGCAGTATGTTTCCGAGCGGCCCTGCGACAGATCGTACTCGGCAAAAGTGCTCGAGTTGCAGCTCAGGATGCTCAGTATGCCTTCCCTGCCCGTGTTGCTGAGCCTGTCGGCCTGCCACCCGTCCATGTCTAAGATAATTGGCGAGCCATGGCCGAGATAACTCACCCAGCCCTGGCCCGAGTTTATCTTGCGAATTATCTCGCCGGCTTCTCGCTCACCACCCACTGCCTCATCTTGCTTTCTGACGGAGTCAGTCTTCATGCAAAGAGGCGGCACGGTGAGCAGGTCATCATAATAATAGCCTTTATAAGTTGCCCAAAGCCTTGTCGTTCCCGGTTCCGCCGGTCAGGAAAAGTATGTTTTTCATCCATGGCCGCGCCGGTATCGTATCGTACCGTATCGCCTTGTCAACGTAATCTTCAGCCATCTGAAGGGATTGCGCCGGAATTCGCCCGATCGAGAATTCACCTATAACATCAAAATAATCATCGTCAAGCATGCTGAACCAAAAGTCCGTCGTCGGGAAAGTAAATGTCGGCATGTAGTCATGAGAAACCGAGAGCTCCGATTCATTCCTGTAGTCATAGCTCGCGTCGCCCACGAGGCACGCCGTGCCGAAGCGCGGTGTGGCCCAGGAAAAATAAGCGTACTTGAAAAACTCTTTTATGGCATGGGGAGATTTGTAGCCGTCATTGAACTCTTTATATATATCATCGGCATCCACAACGGCAATTTTCATTTGCTGGGTTTTCTCGCGGAACGCGGCCAGCCTTTCAACCGCCGGGCGGAATAATTTGTGAGTGACGTAAATTGCGTCGGCCCTGTTCAGCGTGTCCCTCAGATCTGTCCGGTTGACGGGATATATTTCCGGCCTCTCGATCGTGCCGTTGTCATTCATGTAAAGATAGTATGCCCGGCCCGCCGGCAGGTTAAACTCCGCCATGCTGCCGGCCCCGTTGTCATCCGGGTAGAAACCTGATAATTTTGCAGATGTCGTGGCACTGGAATTCTCGCTCTTGCTGCCGGCATTTCCTTTGATGCACGAAAATGCGTAATTCATGCCAGCCTGCAAATTCGACGCGGATGTGGCACCAAGCTGCGCCAGAGTATTCGTGAGCATACCGGAAACTTTGTCCCTGAGATTGGCTGCGAGTACAATCACCGAGCCGCTCGGAGCAGCATCAAGGAATGCAGCAGTCTCGTCGGCTGATTGCGATGATTTCAGCATGATAGCGCTGCCTTGATTTGGTGCCGTGTAGGCTGCAACGTAGCCTCCGCTCTCGGTAAATATCAGGGAATCATTCAGCATGACGCTGGCATAGGGCAATGTGCTGTTTTTTGCCCCCGCGCGATATGTTGTTCCCCTGATACTTCTCGGCAGAAGCAGTTTGCCGGATACGGTGTCAATAGCGGCCACGTTTGAATTAGTAAATCCTTTGACCGATAATTTTGAATCTGCCGGCAGCTCGGGCACGTAAAAATCAGATCTGCCCATGTAGGCGGCGGGCACGACATCTCCGGAGCACTCGACACTGTTTATCCCGAGTATTCCGTCACGTGTTGAATGGTATTCGAGGTAGCATATGGTCGATCTGTTCGCACCGGGAATTATCTCGTCGGAATTTGTAACGTGGCTGAGCGATCTTGTGTCTATTCTCTCGAATTCCGTCCGGCCGACCGTGTCGCCGTTCAAAATATACTTTACAATATAATAAGCCGGCACTTGAATAAAAGTATTCGGGACGGGCAGGGAGTCAACAATGCCCGTGAAAGTTACTTTTGTCGTGAGGCTGCCGCCTTCCCAAGGCTCGACAACATTGTTAAAATTGAAATGAGTCGGATCGTACAAGTAATGCACCGGCACGATTTTCTTCCAATACCAGTCTTCACCGAGGGATTTCGTGATCTCTAAATGCTCTTTTCCCCACCAGTACTCGTTATTTTTCTGGAAATGTCTGTTGATTTTCACGGATTGCACTATTGAATGGGCAGATGTGGATTCTTCCAGCTTTTCAATCCTCTGCCCCGGGGTGCTCTCGTCGTAATAAATATAATAGGGATACTCGGCCGTGAAAAAGTCCAGCCACGTGCTGTCAGTCGATGTGCGGTGGCCGCGGAAAATACCCTTCGCGTTTTTATCAATATACTGATCATTGTCGGATATGTAGATCGGCACTTCCTGCCCGCGGTGTATCATATGAAGGAATTTTGACTCCTTCCCATCGATCTCGGGCATCAATCCAACCAGACTGCTGAAATTGATCTCGGCCACTCCGTCCCGGGTGGTGGAAAGCTTCACGTACTTCCTGGATTTGTCATACCACGTCGCGGCCTGAACTGCCGGCAATTTCGGGCTCATCCTGCCGGAAATAATTCTATATTGAACGGGATTGCAAATATCTCCGGGCACTCTCAGCATTTCCCTTCCCTTGTATATGCAGCCGGGCTCACCGGCGTGCTTAACCGTGATTCTTGCATTTTTGAGGAGAAAAATTCTCCCCCCGGGCGATATATAATAAGGCTTGATGCTTGCCACCCAGATCGGAATGCCGCCATTCAGGCCCACGTACCTGACAGAGCCCGGCTGCTCCTTACCGGTGTCACTAATCGCTCCGCCGGCGGGCCTGCCTATGTCGCTGAGCGTATAGTCCGTCGGTGAGTATTCTGCTCCCGAAATGCTGATAATGCAGCCATCGCCAGCCACGGAGGCAAACCTGAACTCCAGATGCTCGAACGGATCTTCAGGATTATCCCGAATGCTCCGATTCAGTTCATTCAGCACCATTATCTTGACGGAATCGTAGCTCGCGAGCTCAATTTTTTTAGCATCGAGATTTTGCAGCTCGAGCTCGAACCCGTCATTGAACTCTCGTACTTTATACCCGCCGGCATAGGCAGGCAGACAAAATACAAGGCAAAGCAAGACAAAAATTGTGTTCCTCATGTTTGAAGTTCAAGTTTTATTGCACATATACAAAACAAAAAATATTAAAATTAATGACAACGAAAAAGGCAAAAAGTTACATTAAAAAAAAAGTGCCGGGATAAGTTATTACCCCGGCACTGTCTAAAATCAGAATGCTTTATTATCTTACCTTCTGTAATCATCCGATTTTTCTTCTCTCAATCCCACCATGATCCTCTTGGCTATTTCAGATGCAACAACTTCCTGCACCTTGTCGCCGCTTGTCATGTATTGTTCGATTGCTTTTTCTACTCTTGTTCTGATAATTTCAGCCGTCTGGCCGACAAGAGCGTTCGAAAGCTGGTGAATATCTGCCTGCTGGCCCCTCAAAGCTTCGAGAGAGCTGCGGTTTGCATCTTCCATCTTCTTGAGCATCTTGTCCATACGTTCTTCTTCTTCAGTATAAACGAGAGTGAAAGCCAGCAATGAAAGCATCGTTCCTTCAAGAATGATTGACAAGAGAATGAATGAAGGCTTCTGAGCCGGGATGAACTTGATACCGCGGATACCTACAGTCACAACGAGCACGGCAGCGCCGCCGTATGCAAGACCCGTCACGAGGTTGGCATATTTTTCAGTCACGTGGTGCGACATGTAAAGGCGCAATCCCTTGAAGAAGTGCGACCTGTTCCTGCGCCACAAGAGAGCGTTCTTGGTGTCGAGAATTTCTTTGGCAACGAAATCCGAGAAAAATTCTTTCAGCCTTGTATAAAGTGCCTCGTTGCGGAACATTACGATATCTGTTTCATCATCGAACACGTCTTCGAATTTATTCGACTGGTAAGGTGATGCCACGTCTTCGGTTACCGTACGGTCCCAGATAAGCCTGTATGCCGAGCGGACTTCCCTGATTTCCTTCTCCGACAATTTATCATCGGGCATTGTCAGCAACTCGACGATATCATCCGAGAAGCCTGTCTGCAGACGAAGTTTGACCTTGGTATTATCAATCTGCCTGTCAACGAGCACAGCCAAGAAGCCGATTCCCGACGGCATGAACATCGTTATAACGGTTGATATGATTATCGATATCACGAGCGAAATCAGCCAGAAACAGATCCAAGGCTCGAGAATAATTGCCGACTCGCCGAGTATTGGTGAACGAACATAAAACTCGTTAGCTCCCTTCACATAGCCATTCTGGGCTTCAGTGCGCTGTTCGAACGAAAAGTCGAAGATAAATTCTTTGTTCGTGGCTTCTCTTGATATTTCAAGATTCTTTCCGATAAACTGTGCTTCCCTGTCCTTGGCGCAGGATGCATAAACGTTATCGTTGAATTTAACAAATCCGATCTTAAGCAGCTGATCACCGCTCGGCTTGAATAGCGAAACGATGAAGGTCTCTGTAGCCCACGGAACTAACTTGAATTGCATCAATGAGAAGAATAAGGCGATCAGTATGCACCAGACGAAAATGTGCTGTGGCCCAACCTTAAACTTATTGGCTTTGGACGTAAAGTTTGCTTTACCCATTAGTACGCTTCCCCATAAAATCAAAAAAAATAATTCTATTTATTAAGCAACTATATTTCTGCTTGTGCCTTTCTTCCTTAAGCAATCACTTGCTATAACTGCTTATTTATCATGTTAATCTTACATTAACTGCCCGGAATTTCAAATTTAAACCTTTCGATCAAATATATCAATAAAAAGTTTTCCAATTCGTCGAGCCTTTGAAATTTTTTTCTAAGCCCCTTAAATTTCTTGAACTAAGTTGTCAAATTTAGTACTACATTTTCCCCGTTTTCTGGTCAAAACAACCCATTTTCGAACTCTTTAATATAAATTATAAGAGTTTTCCTTATCTGCAAAAAAAAAAATTTCCACCCCTCCAATTTTAGATTATCGATAAACTGACCTGCCTGGGGGCCATCCTTTGCATGATTCCGGAATCCTGTTTATTGTCCTTATCGAAGGCAGCGTTGATTGCCTTCCTGCGTGCGGCACGCCCCGATCTTGCCCCGCACCGGCCGAAACGCGCCGCTATGCAGCATGCTTCTGCAGCTGTCCTTCCTGCATTTTTTTTATTTTTTGCGTTAAAGATGGAAATTTGTTCCCGTTGCCCGGATTTTTCCGGTGGGGCGAAAGCGGCATCCGATATTTAATACTGATAGAAATCCCGGGATAAATCTGCTATACAGCGAAGAAAATAAATAATATACGGCTTTACTATTTTTCCTATTTTTTTATTTACAATAATTTTATATATTAAAATTTATGAGATACAAAACCATCACGGCAAATAATATTCTTTCCCTCAGGGGCACAATCCGGGGGGGAAGCTTTATTTCATGCCTGTTCTTCAAGCAGATTTTCCTTGTTGCTGTTTTCAGCACGGCCGACACACCTTTTTAGCGGCTTCCCATGATTATCCTCTTTCTTTTATAACATATTATGCCTTTCAGGCATACTACTTTTTTTGTTGTTCAACTGGAGATTATTATGGTTTATCAGAATGGTACTTCATATTCACCCAAATTTGCCGTCAGTTCGGAAAACGTATTTTCAGAGCTTAATATGCATATGCTCGCTGATGGTTATAACCTCGTGCTTGACCTTTCTAAAAGCTCCGGCTCCTCATTCATAGATAAAAGGAACGGTAAAAAGTACCTGGATTTCTTCACCTGCTTCGCTTCTATGCCCATCGGCTGGAACCACCCGAAGATGTCGGACCCCGGATTTATTAACTATATAGGCAGGCTTGCCCTTAATAAGCCTTCCAATTCCGATATCTATACCGAGGAAATGGCGTCATTCGTAAAGACATTCTTCAATATCGCCGTGCCTGACTACTTCAAGTATTCCTTCTTCGTGGAGGGCGGCGCCCTCGCGGTGGAAAATGCCCTGAAAACGGCAATAGACTGGAAAGTGAGGCAGAACATGCGCAACGGGCACCCTGATACGCTCGGCACCAAGATCATTCATTTCAGGCAGGCATTCCACGGCAGGTCGGGATACACTATGTCTCTGACGAACACCGACCCGAACAAGGTGAAGCTTTTCCCGAAATTCGACTGGCCCCGCGTTTCCAATCCAAAACTCACCTTCCCGCTTACTGAAGAAAATCTGTCAAAAACGATTGAAGCTGAAAAAATCTCAATTGCTGAGATTAAAAAAGTCTTCGCGGACAATCCGAACGATATTGCCGGAATAATCATTGAACCCATCCAGGCCGAGGGCGGAGATAATCATTTCAGGACTGAATTTCTGGCGGAACTTCGCAGGCTTGCCGACGAGAACGAGGCCCTGCTCATATTTGATGAAGTCCAGACGGGCGTGGGGATAACAGGCACGATGTGGGCCCACGAGCAGCTTGGCGTCCGCCCGGACATCATGACTTTCGGCAAAAAGATGCAGGTGTGCGGCATACTCGCAACCGACCGCGTTGATAAAGAACCCGATAATTGCTTCAAGGTCTCGAGCAGAATCAATTCCACCTGGGGCGGTAACCTGCTCGACATGGTCAGGGCCACGAAGTATCTCGAGATAATCAGCGAAGAGGACCTGATCGGCAACGCCCGGAACGTTGGCGCTGATCTTCTCGGCCGGTTGAAATCATTGACGGAGGCGCGGCCTGAATTGCTTTCAAATGCAAGGGGCCGTGGCCTGTTCTGCGCGATCGATTTTCCGAATGGCGAGATCCGGCACTCATTCATCAATAAGTGCTTCGAGAACTGCCTGCTGATTCTGCCGTGCGGTGAGAAGTCCGTCAGGTTCCGTCCGCCGCTCAACCTTTCCAAATCCGAACTGGATGAAGGAATGTCGGTGATCAAATCCTGCCTGAATATGCTCTGATAATAATTGTACAAAAAGCACCATGGCTTCATAAAAGAACAGGTTGTCTCTAAGGGGATTAAACTCCTTGAAACAACCTGTTCTTTATTTTTTTTAGCACGCGAATGATCAGACGCAGAGCTTTCTGCCGTCTCGTCTTGCAAAAATCTGCCCGGCCTCGTCAACAATCCTGCGCCGCAGCTCGTAAATATTCTGCCGCATCGCTCTCGCCCCGCTCGCGTTGATGTGGCCGCCTCCATTGAACTTCGCGGCCAGTTCCTTCACCGAGAAGTCGCCCTTCGAGCGCAGTGATATTCTCATCTCGTTGCGAATCGGCTGATCGACGAGCAGCACCCCGACTTCAACGCCGTCAATCGCCAGGGTTTTCTCCACGAAATTTTCCACTACTTCTTCGGAAGTTTGCGTGTTGATGAAAAATTCCTCGGGCACGACCATGACGCACAGCCTGCCGTTGCAAAATACCTCCATGCTTCTCATGGCCTCGGCAAGCAGCTTCACCGCGTTGAGCGGCATTGTGTTATATACTTTATCGTAGAGTTCCACGGGATCGGCTCCGCACTCGAGCAATTCCGCTATGGCCCTGTGAGTCTCGGGCACCGTCCTCGGGAAACGGAAACATCCCGTGTCCGTCATTATTGCAACGTAAAGAGACTCGGCAACGGGCTTGGATACCGCGTAGTCTTTGTCATGCTTGATTAGCCTGTAAACAAGTTCGCCGGCTGAAGCAGACTCAATATCAACTGCATATATATCCGCGAATTTTTTGGGCTCGGGGTGGTGATCCACCACAATTTTCCTCGCGTTGGAATTAACCACGTAGCTCTCGAGATCCCTCAGCCGCGTTGCATCGTTCAGATCGAGAACAAATACGGTGTCGGCCATAAGGAAGAGCTCGAAGTCTTTCGCGGGGTCGAACCTGCGGATTTGGTCTGCACCGGCCATGAATTTCAGATTGTACGGCAGGTTGTTCGTGCAGATTATATTTGCCTTTTTCCCCTTTTCCCTGCAATAGTGCCATAGTGCAAGAGATGAACCCAAGGCATCCCCGTCAGGATTCACGTGAGTTGTTATTATTACATTTTTTGCCTGCTCTAATGCCCAATATGCTTCCTTAAGGGATTTCCCTATATCATAGGATTTCTTCAATGTTCTTATCCAACCTTTTCTCTCTGAGGAGCGTTTTTGTGTGATTATCGATTTTCCAAACAATAAAAATACCAAAAACCTGCTTAATTATTACGACAAAAGTTTGTAAATTTCGTTTCTAATTTGAGACAGATAAACAATTCTATACGAGAAAATGGGCAGATTCAGCTCTAACGAAGAGTTCAGAGAATGGTTCAAAAAATACCTTCCTTACATGGTCACATTTTTTTCTTTCATGATCGGTGTCTATATACTTCTCATCATCATGGATCAATTCGTGCTTCCGGCCCTCGTCCACGACAAAGACAAGGTGAAAGTGCCTAACCTGCAGGGCCGCACCCTGCAGGAAGCCATCGACCTGCTGAGGCGCTATGACCTTGAATACCAGGTTTCAGGCGAGCAGTACAGTGCCACGCAGGATAAAAACTCAATTATCAAGCAGGCCCCTGCGCCGAACACGCTCGTCAAGAAGGGCCGCCCGATCTACCTGACGATCAGCAAGGGCAAAGAACTCGTCTATCCGCCTTACCTTATAGGGAAAAATATACGCCAGGCAAGAATCGAACTGATGCAGAAAGGTTTGATACTCGGAGAGATCACTTACGGCTTCAGCAATGACGTGCCGCGGGATCTTATCATGTCTCAGAGCGTTAATTCATCTTCGCAGATGCCATACGGTGATGCCCTGAATATAGTTATCAGCCAAGGGGCGCAAAGCGCCAAGGTAGCACCGGAACTTACCGGAAAAACTCTTGACGAAGTGGACGGGATACTGAGCAGGATGGGCATACAAAGAGGCACGGTGACTTACGTGAAGAACGGAACGTTTCTTCCCAACACCGTCGTAGAGCAGGATCCGCCTGCCGGCACACCCCTCGACAGCGCATCATCCGTGAATATTATACTTGCCAGATAATTTCGTTCGGCTCTTTTGTTCACAGGATTCCTGTTTGAAAAATTCAGCAACGAAATTCCCCACCGATATTCTTCGATGGGGAATTTTTTTATTATGCCCGAAGCGATGCCAAAATCGTAGAACAATCGCTCCCTCCGCTGCTGTCGGGTTTCCAATTTTCTTTAAACCAAAAAGGGAATTATTTGTCTAAATATCAGTGACAGAATCACGGAACAAGAACAAATATATAAATGTGATTTTTTAAGGAGGATATTATGGGCAGGCAGAAAATTATGTTCAGATTTGCGATCGCGTGTTTGCTGATCGCGGCCGCATTCTCTCCGGTTGCGCAGGCAAGGGGCGGTGCGGGCAAAGCCGAACGGAAGGAAATTCAGGAAAAGCTTCAGAATCTGAAGGAAAAAGAAATACTCCCGACATTAAAAACCTGGAAAGCAGGATTTGATGCGAAATTGAGCAAGGAAAGCCTTGCCAGGCTCAACGAGCTTCGCTCGAAAGCATCGGCCATGAAGGCAGAAGCAAGAAAAGAAATGCAGAGCCTCAGGCAATCGATGAAAGACGGTGAGAAGATAGACGACGAAACCATCAAACAAAAGCGAGACGAACACTTCAAAGCCATGAAAGAGCTGCACGACGCGCTCAAGCCGATCATAGAAGGAAACCCCGACGCAATGGCATGGCTGAAAGAGACTACGGGCGAAACGCCGAAGCAATGGATGGACAAAATCCATGAAATCATGAAAGATGCACCGCGTGGAAAAAGAGGGCATTTTTGGATGAGTGACAAGGACTCTTGCATGAACCCGGGCATGATGCCTCCTGAGCCACCGATGGGAAGAGGAAGAAGAGGAATGGAGGGTAAAAATTCAGGCATGAACCCCAACATGATGCCTCCGCCTGAACCACCGGCCGGTATGGGCGGCCCCGGTATGGGCGGCCCCGGTATGGGCGGCCCCGGAATGGGCGGCCCCGGAATGGGCAGTAAGTCATGCCCGATGGACTCGACAATGAGCGGGCGCAAAATGTTTCTCGGCCACTTCCTGCTCTGGGACGGCGCAGACGATTTCGATTTCCCGGGCCCGAGGCCGTTCCGGAACGAAAGATTTGGAATGATGAGAAATGCACGCGGCCCAATGGGCAGTGAAACGGGCAATTCAAAAGCTTACCCGAACCCGTTCAGCAACAAGACCACGATCAGTTTCGAGCTGCCGAATTCAGGTCTTGTGAAGAT
>CAZIHB010000018.1:0-12632 GCA_964538535.1 uncultured Hyphomicrobiales bacterium
GTTGACGTGTTCTTTGCCATGAACTCCAGCTTGCCCGATAGTCCGCCGATTGTCTCCTGATTGCGCTTGTAGAAGCTTACCTTTGGTTCGCCCGTTTCCGGAACCGTATCGTTCTTGAATGACCAATGCTCGATATTATAAAGCGTTCCGCCGATTCCAAACCTGAGCTGATAATCTTCGTCAATCATTATGCCGAATGTATAGTGCAACTGGCCGTTGAATCTAATCATGTGATCAACGTATGTATATTGGTCCTCGTTGTTTTTGCCGTACATGAAGTCCGGCAGTTCGTCAGTATTTCTCTTCTTGTAGTCAGCCTGCTCGGCATCTCCGAACACGTAGCCCATCGACATGTGGAATATTCCGCTTGAAGGGATAATCCTGATCGGAAAGTCCAACGCCGCGGCGATGCCAAGCCCGCCGTATGTAAGTTTCCTGTCCGCCTTGAACCAGTTGTCAGAAATAGACGACCAGCCGTTCGTAGGCAGGATCACTCCGAGCTTAACATTCTCCCAGAGCGCGCTGGCAGTCATCCTCTCGCTGAAAAGCGAGGGGATGTTTATGTCTTCTATGCCATATTTCAATTCCATGCCGAATTTCGGCAGGTTCATGTTGGTTATCGTGCTCAAAGTGTCAACCGTACCGTCCTCGTTCACAGCTTTGTCCAGATCATAGGTGCGCCAGCTGAAATAATCAGGGCTCACTATCACCTCGTTTTTCTTCAGGCGGATATCCTCGGGCTGTGCCTCGGATATTCTTATGATGGACTGGATGTCCTTCGAGGAGATGTTGTTCTCGTTGCTGAAAAGCGTCTTCGATATGCCGATCTTCTTTGGTGCCCACTGCACGAAAGTACCGATACCCTGTGCCTCGAGCGTTTTGTTTACCACGTTGTTCTGCCTGAAGGCGTTCATAACGAGGTCGTACATGTTTTCAGCGCGGTATTCCTTGCTGTTCAGCTCGAAAGCAAGAAGCTCGGGCTGAGTGTAAACGTTCGTGGGCATCGGCACGTCGATATTCTTCCTGATGTCCTCCTGGTCTTCCGTGCTGACGATCATTGCTATGATCGTGCTTGGCACGAGCTGGCCTTTCGGCATCCTGGTTGTCACGACGTAAGCACTTCTGAGCTGTTTCGTCTGAACTTTCGACTTGCTCTCGTAATAAGCAACGATGCAGTCGAGATCATCAGGAACAGGCATGCCTCTCTGCAGCATGTTTCTCTGAATTCCGCGGGCTGTATTTCCGCTTGCTACTTCTTTTTCAACAAATTGCAGAACCGCTTTATCGCCCTTCGTGATGCAGTCCGCTGTCACCTTACCTTCTTCGGTAGTAACTTCTTCACCTTCTGTCTCCTCTTTCGCCTTTATTGCCTTCTTGATATCTTTGATATCTTTCAGCTTGTAGATCGAAATAGTTGAAAAGCGATAGTTCTTGAACTTGTATAATATGCTTTCAAGTTTAATTCTGAACGATTCATCTCCCTGCGCGCTTGCCATTCCGGGAGCCAAACCGAGAATCATCAAACTCATCAATACTACTGATATTTTCTTTATCATTTTGTTTTGTCCTTGCAAAATCATTTACATTCTTCAAAACACCTACTTATTCAGGATCTTTGGTCTTATCTGGTTCTCTTCCTCGGGCCGCCTCTGTCTGGCTCGAAATTCACCTGCACGTTGAGCGGCTGCGTGATCGCATCGGACTTGGCTCCGTTGATCGGATTCGTTGCCACTGCCTTGATCGGGATCTGGATTGTTCCCCTCACCTTCGATTGTCCCCTTTCCAGCTTGCCGCTCAATTCGAGATAGATCGAATAGTTCGAGCCGTCGCCGTCAATCGAGGGTTCCACTGAGAACTGATAGCCGCTGAGCCCGTCAACAATCTTCGGTTCGCCGTTCATCTCTACTGATATCTTGGCGTCCTTTCCATCTTCGCCCGTTGAAGGCTTGCCTATTCCAATTCCGCTGACAGACACTTTGATCTTTGATGCCGTGCCGCTCGCGTCAGTTGACAAATTCCTGAGCGATATGCTTGGTTCTTCCTGCTTGATCTTGTATGTCTTTGCCGGGAACAGATCAAATTCTTTGCCCGTGTATGGCTGAACCCATGCAACCCTTACGGTCACTTCCTTGGCAGAAGGTCTAAGCCTGAGATGCTGGTTAGCATAATCGGGGCTGACCGACAGCGCATTGATCGGAGCCATCTGGTTATCTTTGTCTGTATTTATATAGATCCTGAACTGGTCAGGTTTAATCTTGCCGCCTGATGTCGGCATTACTGAGCCAAAGTTCACGTTAAAGCCGTAGTATGTATATGACTGCATTCTAAGATTGAGTTCCTTAGCGCTTGCATCTTCAAGCTTGGTTGGGAACACTTCCAAGTCTGCCTTCTCTGTTCTTGTCTTTCCGCCAAGGCTGTGGGTGATCTCCACCACGTACTTGCCGGGGCTGAGAGTGCTTGTCACTTCGCCTCTGAATTCGCGTCTTCCGCCCTGAACCGGCTTGGTTGCATTCGAAGCAATCTGATCGAGCGGCTTGCAATCTACTCTTGCCACCACTGTACCCTTCTGATCGAGCACCCTGCCGCTGACGTTGTTGTTCGGCTGGAACGGCGAGATTGTGAACTCGAATGTCGGGTTGGCTTTGTCGAATGTTGCTATATAATTAAGGTTGGAAACAACCGGGTCTGCTGTTTGCGGCTTAGGAGTGATAACGTGCACGTTGAACTCGATTGAACCGCGGTTCTGGTCAAAGTTGCTTGACTGCCCCGGTGTCAGAAGCTTAACAATGTAGCCGTAAAGATTTATCTTGCTGACGAGCGCCGAGGCATCTTCTTCTTTCAAAGCTCTTTGCTTCGAAGCTTCAAGCCTTGACTCGAACTTCACGATGTCTCTTGTCCTGGCCAGGTCGTCTGCTGTCGGCGGCTGGAATTTTTCAAGCGTCGAGCTGAGCTCTTTATATACCCTGCGCAGATCTTTAACCGTGAGCTGAACCGTGCCGATATTGACCGTTGCGTCATCGCTCAGGTCTTCGGCCCTTGCATCGCTCTTCACGCCGAGAATTCTGTTCGTTTTCGAATAGAAACGAAGCTTATACCAGCCGGCTTTGTTCTGCGGCTGGAAATTAACAACGAAAGCCCTGCGTTGAAGTTCGCCGGTGCTTGTTTTGAAATTTTTCTTGCTTTCCCAATCCGAATAGAAGAACACGCTGTCTTCCTGAACGCCGGTAGGAGCGAAGTTGGCTCCTTTTCCCCTTTTCAGTTCATTGGGATAAATCGGGACGATCTTGTCCGCCGACAAATTGCTGAGATTAAGATTATTGAAAGTCTTAACCTCGTCAAGGTTCAATTCCCTGATCCCAAGCAATTCCCATGCGGATGAATTCGGCTGGCTCTGATCCTGCACGGTCTGCCCGGGCTCCATCTTCATGAAGTCGATGTTGTTCTTCTTGATGTAGTCATCACCGGGGAATGGCGGCGCGAAATTAGGATCGGCACTGCCATTATAGAACACCTGATACTGCAGCTGTTCGACGTTAGCGAGCTGAACCAGCTTATTAAGCCTTTGATTGTACTCCTTGCTCGACTCACCCTCTTTCTTCTTCAGGGCCGAACTGACGTCGGTTACGCCGACTTCCACGATGTACTTTCTTGATGACTTAATGTCTGCGCCCATAAGCTCTTTGATGTTAACGCCGGATGGCGGGATCGTAATTTCGTCCTGAGGACGCGTGTTGATGCCCTCAGTTCCGGCGCCTGACTGAAGTTGCGAAAGGATACTCTCAACAATTTTCATTGTCTCTTTTTGCTTCGCGTACAGGCCTTCTTCAGCCTCGTCCCTCTCCACGATAATGATGAGAAGCTCGAGGATAACTGCCAGGTACAGCACGAAGTAAACTTTTCCAGCTCCACCGCCTTTAGACATAATTTTACTCCTCCATACGCGCTTAGCGCGTGTAAAATCAATATATAATCAAAATATTTATCTTTTTGGCTTTTAAATTGAAAAAGCCTGACCCACGCCTTGCGGCACGAGCAGACAATTTTTCCCGGTCTAAAATCGCTTTTCCGACGTTTCCCATTGTATATGTTCTTCCGATTCCCTTTTTTCTACAATCTTTCTTCGCCTTGCTCGTTTTTTAAGAGCCGGGCGGCTTGCAAATTATCCTATAAACACGTTTTTAACAAACGCTTTTTAAATTAATTTTCTACAGATATGGCTCCGTTGTGCTATATCTGATTTTTATAAAGTAACAATATTGAGATTAATTTCAAAAGTTATTATACCCTTTTGCAGGCCTATCTTCAAAAAAGTATCTTTTTTGTAGTCAGAACTATTACAATCACTGTATTTATATATATAGTAGTTACTTGTTTTGTTTGCCGGTGCGGTTTCCGGCCGGGCACTGATTTATGTTGAAACCAAACCGTTTCTGTATTTCGTATAATTATTGCTTAATATATTGTGGCTGTATATACCGATTCTTCCCGCCCGCAATTTTGATTCTTCGTTTTTTCCACGCTTATATTTATTTTGCATTCAATGATAAGGGAAAAAATAATTTACAGCCTGCGCGGCCTGATCATGGATAGCGCGCGCCCCTCCGAGGCCCTCACGGCTTTGAAATCGGAAGGAAAACTCGACTACCTGCCGGAACTCACGGCTATGGCTGCAACGCCCCAGGATCCGGGGTGGCACCCCGAGGGCACCGTCTGGGACCACACTATGCTCGTCATCGACGAGGCGGCGGCAATGAAAATTGCCCTGCCGGAGCACAGGCAGCTTCCTTTTATGTTCGCGGCTCTCCTACACGACGTTGGCAAGCCCTACACGACTTTCTACTCCGATGGCAGGCTTCGCAGCCCCATGCACGACCAGGTCGGGGAAACGATCACGAGGGCCCTGCTCCCCGCGGCAGGTTTCGATAATGAAGATACGGACTTCGCAGCCCTGCTTGTGCGTAACCATCTCCGCCCCATGTCATTCTGGAAGAATGCTTCCAACACCAGGCCCTCGACCATCCGGCGCCTTGCCTCGGAAATTGACGTGCCGGCACTGCTGCTGCTGGCGCGCGCGGATCACTACGGCCGCGCGACAGCCGACGCCATCTGCCGCTCGCACCCGGCCGCCGACTGGCTGGAGGAGTATTATAATAATGTTATGCTTGCCGACGGGCTGCTCCTGCCCCTGCTCTCAGGCAGGGACCTGCTGCTTCTCGGGCTGAACCCCGGCCCGGCCATCGGCGATATTCTGCTTCGCTGCCGCACGATGCAGCTCGCCGGCCGCCTGGCATCACGAAGTGAAGCCATGGAATGGGTAAATCAATTTCTTGCCGCACGGCAATAATTCCTGTAATGCTTATAAGAGATATTTTATTAATTTTGTTCGTTTTCTTTAAAATGATCGGTTGTTGAAGTTAAAATAACTTCTGATCCGTTTCCTTGTTTTTGATAGTTTTCACTTATCAAACAATATGAGGGCAAAAATGACGAACAAACTATGTCCGGAAAATCTCTACAGGCTGCCATGGAATCTTGCCGATAATGCCATCAGCTGGCTGGAGCCCACGAGCAAGTGCAACTTGTACTGCGATGGATGCTACAGGGAGAACCGTCCCGGATCGCACAAATCGCTTGATGAAATCCGCAGGGAACTTGAAGTCTTCAAAAGAATGCGCAGAACTGACGGCGTTTCGATTGCCGGCGGCGAGCCTCTGACCCACCCCGATATCGTCGAAATTATTAAAATGGTAAAATCCTTCGGCTGGAAAGCGATTATCAACTCCAACGGTGCACTGCTCACGCCCGAACTCCTGCAGAATCTGAAGGAAGCCGGGGTGGATGGTTTCACTTTCCACGTGGACAGCGGCCAGAAAAGATCAGGCTGGCAGGGCAAAAACGAGCTCGAACTTTGCGAGCTCAGGCTTTCGCTTGCCAATATGCTCAAAAAGGCCGGAAACATTGCCTGCTCCTTCAACGCCACAATTTATCCCGAAACCATGAAATACGTGCCCCAGCTCATTAAATGGGGACAGGAGCATATCGATAAAGTCCACACGATGGTCTTCATTCTCTACAGGATGGCCGTGCTCGGCAAGGACTTCGATTTTTACGTCGGCGACAGGCAGGTGCATTATGATGAAGTCTGGTACTCCAAGGAGGATGACAACCGCCGCACGGACGTCACTTCCCCCGAGCTCGTCGAGCTCATCAGGCAGACAGAACCCGGATTCATGCCCTCCGCTTTCCTGAATGGAACCGAAAAATCCGACACGTTCAAATGGCTGCTCACAGGAAGAATGGGCAACAAGCACCAAATATTCGGCTACACCGGCCCGAAATTCATGGAGCTCGTCCAGACGGCCAAGCACATTTTCACCGATTCATATCTTGCTTACTCGTCAGTTCCCATGCTGCGGCGCGGCAGAATGTATTTCCTGCTTGCCCCGTTCGACAAAGGAATCCGCGAGGTGGCAAGAAACTATTTCAAATCCTTTATCGACAACACCCGCGCCTTCTTCTCGCGCGTGCATTTCCAGTCTGTCATGATCATTCAGCCGGCTGATATTTTTGCTGACGGCTCCGTGAACATGTGCGACGGCTGCCCGGACATCACCGTCTGGAACGACCAGCTTGTGTGGTCGTGCCGGATGGAAGAGCAGATCAAGTGGGGGCAGAATGTACGCATGGTGCCGACTGCCGAAAAATTTCCGAAAGAGCAGGTTGAGGATAGAGTCGAGAGCGGCATGGCTGCTCAGAGCACGAACGGGAATTAATTTCAGCTTTGGAAATAATGGCGCCGCTATTATTAACAATTCTGCAGATTTTGCAATTCCCGGGCAATATTAATCGGGGGCACGGCACGCCGTGTCCCTGCTGTTTTTTCTGCCCTGTAATTTTATCTGTCCTGTAATAAAATTAGCCGGATTCATCACCGGCCTGATCCATCAAAAATAATTGCCCGGTGAATCAGTCCCGGCCTCACAGGATGTGTTTTTTTGCCAGATTCCCTGCCTGAAACGGCTGTCATTCGGCGTCGCCGGGCGTTTTGCCCTCGCCGAGATAATTATCCTTCCAGTCATTGAAAAACATCATCAGCACCGCGGTGGCAGGAATCGCGATAAGCATCCCGACAAATCCATAGAGCGAACCGAAGACGAAAAGCGAAATGATTATCACCACGGGGTGAAGCCCCACCTGCCTTCCTGCAATATTCGGCTCAAGCAGATAAGCGTTGATGAAATGAATCGCCGACATGGTGCCGATCACCACCCCTGAAAGCGGGAGCAGATAATCCGGCGCCATGATAATCACCGTCAGCACGCCGATAATCATACTGATGACACCGCCGAGGTAAGGTATGGGGTTCATCAGGCCGGAAACCATCCCGAGCACTATCGGGTAGGGCACGCCGAGCAGCGAGTATGACGTGGAGCTGAGCGTGGCCACTATGAAGGCGGCGAGCACCTGCCATGCCAGGTACCTCCTGATTATGCCCGATGTGCGCGTAAGATAGCCCGGCATTCTCGGGTCGCGCCTGCCTGCAAGCGCCTTGATAAGCCCCTTCAGCTTGTCGAAATCCTTGAGAAGATAAAAAATGAGCACGGGGGTGAGTATTGCGTAAACCACCTGCGTGATCACGCTCGAGATCCCCGTAAGTATTTTGATTGCCGTGTTATACGTGAAAGAGAACAGCGACTCGTACTTTGGCAGCAGCTGCTGCTGAAAGAAGGCGTCAAGCTTTTCCCTGCTTATGCCGAATTTCGCGGCAAATCTGTAAATGCCGTGGCTGTCATAGTCCTTGCTGAAATTTTGCACCATCACGTATATATTATTAGCGGCATCGTAGAGCTGCGCAATAATCAGAGGGGCAACGTAAACCACGAAGGCTGCAGCAATCCCTGCCAGCGCGAGCACGGCAAGGAGAGAAACGAGCCAGCGAGGCCTGCCCCGCCCCGAGAGCCTCGTGATCAGCGGGTCGAGTATGTAAGCCGAAAGAAGCGCGAAAAAGAAAGGCACGAGGGCGCTGCCTATCAACGACACCAGCCAGAGGGAAAAAAATATAATAATCACGGCAAGCAGCCGGCCTGCAGCTGCCGATCTTTTCCTGTAGGGATATAAAACAAAAAGCGAAATCACGACAAGAGCTACCGCGTTGCGGGCGAAGCCGGTCAGGAACAGGAAGCCGCAGAGTCCGCTCACGGCTATTATAAGCCCTGCTATATAGCCCGCCGCCGCGTAAAAATCCTTCCTGCCCTCTTCCTCTGCCATGTTTTGCCTCAAAATGTCCGGCTCAAGCGTAAATTATTAAATTCAGTAAATTTCAAGATATTTAAAAGCATTTTTTCCTGCCGAATAAAAAAAAATCCCCGGGGCTCCCCGGGGATTCTGATTAATGCTCGTGCCGTTGCACCGGATCAGGTGCCTGCATTATAGTCGTTGATATAATTGAGCTGGTCTTCCGTCAGCCTGTCGATATGGATGCCCATGGCTTCAAGCTTGGTGCCGCCGATGTATTCATCCTGCTCCACGGGAAGCTCGATGACTTCAGCCGGAAGCTTATCGCCCCTCTTGTGTGCTTCAAGAAGGCGGATGTGGCTCATGAACTGGTTCGCGAACGACATATCCATAACCTCCGACGGGTGTCCCTCTGCTGCTGCAAGGTTAACGAGCCTGCCCTCGGCAAGAAGGAACAATTTCCTGCCGTTCTTCATCATGTATTCTTCGCAGTTCGGCCTGATTGTCTTTTTCGAAACCGAGAGTGCCTCGAGCTCGGGGATGTTGATCTCGGCGTCGTAGTGGCCTGTGTTGCAGATGATGGCACCATCCTTCATCGATTCGAAATGCCTGCCGCGAATGATGTCCTTCACTCCGGTGGCAGTGATGAAAATATCACCGACCTTTGCGGCCTCGTCCATCGTCATCACCTCGTGGCCCTCGAGCACGGCCTTGAGTGCTGCAGTTGCCTTGATCTCCGTGCAGATGGTGTTGGCGCCCATGCCCTTTGCCCTTTTCGCAACGCCCGATCCGCAGTGGCCATGGCCGGCCACAACCACGTTCTTGCCGGCAAGCATGACTGATGTGGCGCGGATAATGCCGTCCAAAGTTGACTGGCCCGTGCCGTAAACGTTGTCGAAGTCCCATTTGGTTTCGGCATCGTTCACTGCGATAACCGGATAAAGAAGGCTGCCGGCCGCGGCACGTGCCCTGAGGCGGTGCACGCCGGTAGTGGTTTCTTCGGTTCCGCCGATCACGTGGTTAATGGCCATGTCCGTGTATCTCTCGTGCACGGTGTTGATCAGGTCGCATCCGTCATCAAGTGTCAGGTGAGGCTTCTGGTCGATCGTCCTGTCTATGCACCAGTAGAAATCCTCTTTGTTGTCATACCATGCGTAGATGGAGATTCCCTCGTCGGCAAGTGCCGCCGCAACGGCGTCATTTGTCGAAAGAGGATTGCAGCCCGACCATGTGACATTTGCACCGGCGGCTTTCAATGTTCTGATAAGCACTGCCGTTTCTTTTGTCACGTGGAGGCATCCGGCGATCGTGTAGCCCGCGAAAGGTTTTGTCTTGCTGTATTTTTCTCTCAGAGTCATCAATACCGGCATCCTTGATTCAGCCCACTCGATCAGGAGCCTGCCTTCTTCGGCGAGGGCAAGGTCGCGGACGCAGTATTTGCCCGGAACTTCAGAGAAGCTGCCCGTGGCGGCTTTTGGAGGTATATTACCCATCATTATTCCTAGATTTTATATATTAAAAAAATTATTATCAGGCAAAATTCTTCTTGAACAGGCTCACGAGCTCGAGCTGCTCCCATGGGAATTCCGGCCTGCCGAAATGCCCGTAGGAGGCCGTGGCCCTGTAGATCGGCCTGCGAAGGTCAAGCCTTTGAATGATCCCCTTTGGCGTCAGGTCAACTTCTTTTATGATAAACTGCTCGAGTTCCCTGTTCGTCAGGCCCTGCTTCAGCCCCTTGGTTTCGACGTGCACCGAAACAGGCTGCTCGACGCCGATGGCGTACGACACCTGAATCGTGCATTCTCTTGCCAGGCCGGCTGCAACGATGTTCTTGGCAAGGTGGCGTGCTGCGTATGCGCCCGAGCGGTCAACTTTTGTCGGGTCCTTGCCGCTGAATGCGCCGCCGCCGTGGGGCGCCTTGCCGCCGTAGGTGTCAACGATGATTTTGCGGCCGGTCAGGCCCGTGTCGCCATGCGGCCCGCCGATTTCAAAACGGCCGGTCGGGTTTATATAGAATTTCGTGTTGTCATCAAGATATTTTTCAGGAAGTATTTCCTTAATCACGTGCTGAAGCACGTCGCGCCTGATGTCTTCCTGCGAAACCTCGGGATCGTGCTGAGTGGAAACGACTACAGTATCGAAACGGATTATTTCATCATTCTCATTATATTCAATCGAAACCTGCGACTTGGAGTCAGGGCGGAGGTAGGTCATCACTTTGCCTTCCCTGCGTATCTCGGCCAGCTTGCGCACAAGCTTGTGCGCGTAGGTAAGCGTGGCCGGCATCAGCTCTTCCGTCTCGGTGCAGGCGTAGCCGAACATCATGCCCTGGTCGCCGGCGCCGCCGGTATCCACGCCCATGGCGATGTCGGGTGATTGATGATTGATCACGTTTATGACGCTGCAGGAATCAGCATCGAACCTGTAGCCAGGTTTCGTGTAGCCTATCTCGCGGATAACACTGCGGACAAGCCTCTGCAAGTCAATGTAAGTGTTGGTAGTGATCTCGCCGCCGACAATTATAAGGCCCGTCGTTGCATAGCATTCACACGCGACCCTGCTTTGAGGGTCATCTTTCAGCATGGCATCGAGAACCGCGTCAGACACCTGATCGCAGATTTTATCGGGATGCCCCTCGGATACCGATTCCGAGGTGAAAAGATAAGTGTTTTTAGTGCTCATGAATTTCCTTACTGTATATATTTATTAAATCCTGCGCGAATATTATTGCGATAAGCCGATCTTGCTCGAGTTGCCGACGTTCATGCAGTTGAAGACGCCGTTCAGCTCCGCCTCGTTGCCGATTATCGATTGCTCGAGTATGGAGCAGGTCACCGTGGCTCCATAGCTTATTATTGAATCTTTTATAATGCTGTCGCGCACGACGGCATCCTCGGCCACGGAAGCGTAAGGCCCGATCACAGACCGCTCGATTATGGCATTGGGAGCTATGTAGGAGGGCGGAATAACTATCGATCCCTCGCGCCTGCCATTGCCGCCGCTCTTCTCGAGCAGATACTTGTTGGTCGAAAGGAGCGTCTCCGGCTTTCCGCAATCATACCAACCCTCCACGGGGAAAGTGGTGAATTGCTCGCCCGACTCAATAAGAAGCTGCAAGGCATCCGTCAGCTGGTATTCCCCGCGCGTGCGCATGTTATTTTTTATCAATTCATCAAGAGCGGAATTCAGCAGATCGCCGTTTTTAATAAAATAGAGCCCGACAAGAGCAAGATTGGAGACAGGCGTTTCAGGCTTTTCAACAAGGCGGTTCACCATGCCGTCCCCATTCCTGACCACCACGCCGAACCTCCGAGGGTCGTCAACTTCCTTCACTCCCAGTGAATTCATGCCCGACTGAAAGGCAAGGCTGAGATCGACGTCGAAGATCGTGTCGCCGAGTATTATCAAAAGCGATTCGCCGCCGTAAGTCTCTCTGCCCATCCAGATTGCATGGCCAAGCCCCTGGCGGTCTTCCTGATCGACAAAATCTATATCCATCATGCCGTAGCGCTTCTTGACGAATTCTTCCACCAGCCCGCCAAGGTATCCGGTGATAATCGTGGCACGCTCGATGCCCTGCCTGAGCAATGCATCGAGGATATGGCCAAGAATCGGCTTACCGGCTACGTTCAGCAATACCTTCGGGAGCGTGAATGTGTGCGGCCTCAGCCTCGTGCCCACACCTGCCACCGGAATAACTGCTCTCATTTTGACTGTAACTCTTTAATTGAAAAAATATATATGTATTTGCAAATTTAGGAATTTTTCCAATCAAAATGAAGACAATATATTAACCTTCGGCAGCGCTCAACGGCGCGCGCCGTAAGCTTCATCACTTGCAGCACGGGCGCGGGCCGCCACGGCCCGCATGAAATAGTATAAATTGATCAGCTTACCTCGGCAAACTTCCTTGCAAGCCCCATCAGGGCCGTCAGATTTTGTATCTCGAGCTTGGAGTATATATTTTTTCTATAAGTGCTCACCGTAAACTTGCTGATGTTCAGGCGCTCGGATATTTCTTTAGTGGACATACCCCTGCCCACCATCTTCAGCACCTCGATCTCCCTCTGCGTCAGTTTCTCGACTATGGCATTCAGCTCCGCCTCGTCGATGGACTCCGTCTCTTCGGCAATTGCCGAATCGTGGTTAGCTAATGCAGAATGAGCACCCTTTGAATAGTTAACCATCTCGGAGAGGATTACGTCGAAGACTTTCCTGTGGTAGTGATACTCGCCTTCATACACCCTGTGCACGGCTTTGATCAGGTCGTCAAGCAGGACGTCCTTGAAAAGGAACCCCTCGGCTTTCATGGCTACCGCGCGGGCAATCGTGTCCTTGTCCTCGCATCCCGTCAGCATGATCACCTTCATCCCGCGATGCCTTTCCTTGATTGCCTT
>CAZIHB010000019.1:0-12068 GCA_964538535.1 uncultured Hyphomicrobiales bacterium
GAAGCCGGCAAGAATAAAGCTGTTGCCGAGACAATCATGACTGTTTCAAGTTCTCTCGGCTACTTCACGGTCCGCAGGATAATGACCCGGGAAGCCGGCAAGAATAAAGCTGTTGCCGAGACAATCATGACTGTTTCAAGTTCTCCGGCTGAAACCGGCAACATAACCGGCAAGCTGAGCTACACCGGCACGGTGCACGGCGTCATCGAGGCATCCATACTTTCGCAAACCGCCGGCGTCGTCGAGCAGCTCAACGCGCAGCTCGGCAAGCGCTGCTCGGCGGGCCAGGTGCTGGCCGTCGTGCAGAATGCCGCACAGAAATCCGCGGTGGACCAGGCAAAAGCTCAGCTGCTCACTGCCGAGGCGGCTTGCGAGAAATCGAAAAGCGACCTGAAACGCACTGAAAGGCTTTTCAACGATAAAGTGGTGACGAGGGACAATCTCGAGCTGGCGCAGCTTGGCGTGAAGTCGGCCGAGGCACAGGTGAAGGCCGCCCAGGCGGGCCTGAAGGCAGCCGAGAAAATGCTTGCCGACACTTATATAAAGGCAACAATTTCAGGCTATATTGCCGTCAAGGATATTGACCGCGGCGCGACGGTGGCGCCGGGCGTGAAAATCGTGTCGATAGCCGATATTTCAAAGCTTAAAATAAATATAATGGTGTCGGAAACAGACATCGTCAAGCTTAAAGTCGGCGACAACGTGGCTGTCCGCGTTGATGCGCTGCCCGACAAAGACTTCACGGGCAAAATTTCGAACATAGGGCTGATGACCCAGGAGGGCATGAGGTCCTACCCGGTTGAAGTGATCATACCGAACACGAAGAATCTTGACATAAAATCGGGAATGTTCGCCCGCTGCGAGCTTTCTGCAGAGTCAAAAAGCGGCGCGGTGCTTGTGCCCGAATCAGCCGTCATCATGAATAACGACGGCACATCACAGGTCTTTATCTCAAGCGGGGGCAGGGTGAGCGCCAGGAAATTGCAGCTTGGAGTGAAGTCCGGCGGCAGATACGAGGTGCGTTCCGGCCTGAACGCGGGCGAAAAAGTTGTTACGATGGGCAAAGAAAGACTGACGGACGGAATGAAAATCAGGGAGAATTAGGATGAAACTTACAGAAATTGCCATAAAGAGGCCCGCCTTCATGACCATGATCTTCACCGCTCTGGCGGTGGTGGGGCTCTTCAGCTATTCCATCATGGGCGTGGACTTTCTGCCCAAGATGGAATGGCCGATGGTGCTTGTCTCGGTGGTCTATCCGGGTGCAGGGCCGAAAGAAGTTGAAACACAGATTTCAAAACCAGTGGAGGAAGCACTGTCCTCGCTGAACAACCTGAAATCGATCAGGACTTATTCAAACGAGAACGTCTCGGTCGGACTCGTGGAATTCAACATGTCGGCTGATGTTAACGTGGCATTGAGCGACGTGGACAGGAAGATCAACGAGATCAAGATCAACCTGCCGAAGGACATCCTCCAGCCCCAGATAGTGAAGATCAACATCAACTCGCTGCCGATATTAAGAATTGCAGCCACTTCCACACTCGAGGGGCAGAAGTTCTACCAGTTGATGAAGGATAAGATTAAGCCGCGTCTCGAGCAGGCCGACGGAGTGTCGTCTGTCGTCCTCGTCGGCGGCAAGGAGAGGGAGATCCGCGTTGAAATAGACAACGACAAGCTGAAGGCCTTCAACCTGTCGCTGCCTCAGGTCACACAGGTCATCGGAGCGGAAAACCTCGACTTCCCGACAGGCAACATCGAGCAGCCCGAAAAGAAATACACGGTCAGGGTGGCGGGAAAATTCAACAGCGTGGAATCCATACGCAACGTGATAATAGCTTCAACGTCATCCGGAACAATAAAGCTGAGCGACGTCGCCGAGGTGAAGGACACATACAAGGAAGAATACACTTACAGCAGGCTTGACGGCACTAACGGCATGGGATTGATCATCTCCAAGGCCTCGGACGCGAACTCGATCAAGACAAGCGAGAGAGTGCAGAAAGTGATCAAAGAGCTGGAAAAGGAATTCGCGGCAGACAACCTGAAGTTCACGGTGTCGCAGGATATCACGGAGTTCACGAAGGCTTCTGTCAACGAGGTTTACCGCGATCTCGGGCTGGCCATACTGATGGTGGCCCTTATTCTTTTCGTGTTCCTCCACGACCTGAAGAACGCTCTTATAGTGCTCCTTTCAATCCCGACCTCGCTCATCTCGACGTTTATAATGATGAACGTGTTCGGCTTCACCATCAACCTGATAACCCTCATGTCCCTGACGCTGGTGATCGGCATCCTCGTGGACGACTCGATCGTGGTGCTCGAGAACATTCACCGCCACCTTGAGATGGGCGAGAAGCCGGTGGATGCGGCAATAAAAGGACGAAGCGAGATCGGCATGGCGGCCATAGCAATAACGCTGGTTGACGTTGTGGTGTTCCTGCCGATATCAATGGTGGGCGGCATTGTCGGAAAGATATTCAGAGAATTCGGCTTGACGATCGTGGTCTCCACGCTGCTGTCGCTCTTCGTGTCGTTCACGCTGACTCCGATGCTCGCTGCAAGGTGGTCGCGCGTTGTGCAGATCACTAAGGAGAACCTGCTCGGCAGGTTCGTTCTGAAATTCAACTCGCTCGAAACCAGGCTCGCCGCCCGATACAAGCAGCTTCTCGGGTGGGCGCTCGACCACAGGAAAGCTGTGATCGGCCTGTGCTTCTTCCTGCTCATTGCCGGGCTCGCCATGCTTCCGGCCGGCATGATCGGCACCGAATTCATGCCGTCGGTGGACAGAGGCGAATTTGCAATCGAGGTCGAGATGCCGCTCGGCACGAATATCGAGCGGACAAACGAAGCCATGATGAAAATCGAAAAAATGATCTCTCAATCACCTGATGTTGAAAGATTTTACAGCGTGACGGGCAGAACCGAGCAAAGCTGGGGCGAGATGAACAAACCGCACCTGGCCCAGATTCAGGTGAAGCTGAAAGATGGCACCAAAAGGAAAACTCAGGACGTGATTGAAGAATTTCTCGCGAAAGCGAACGGAGTGCCAGGCGTGAAGGCCACGGCATCACTGATCGGCATCATGGGCTCGGCTGACGAGGCGCCCATATATCTCGAGATAAAAGGCACTGACCTGGACGAGCTCGTCAAGGCCTCTGACAAGGTATTTGACATCGTTAAAAAAGCAAAGGGCACACGCGACGTCAAGAACTCCTGGCAGGAAGGGCAGCCCGAGCTGCGCGTGGTCATTGACAGGGCAAAATGCGCGGACGCCGGCATGACGCTCGGCGAGGTGGGGCAAAATCTCAGGAACGCGCTCGAGGGCGATATTTCAACGAAGTTCAACGAGAACGACACAGAATATGACATGCGAATCCTCCTCTCGAAGAAGAACAGGCAAAACCCCGATGATATCTCGAACCTGACAATGCTGAACAGGTTCGGCAAGCAGATCAGGCTGGGTGATGTCGCGCGCGTGTTCCACGGAAAGGGCCCCTCGACAATTCAGAGAAAGGACAAAATCAGGGTGATCACGATCACGGCCAACCTCGACGACTCGCGGCCTCTGAGTGAAGTGACAAACGAGATCAAGGCTCAGCTCGAAACCGCGAACCTGCCCCAGGGGATTAACGTGGGATTCGCCGGAGCCTCGGAGGATATGCAGACCATGTTCAGCGATATGCTCCTGGCGATATTCTTCGCCATTATATTCGTTTACATGATCATGGTCAGCCTCTACGAGTCTTACATGAATCCGTTCATCATCATGTTCTCTCTGCCCGTGGCGCTTTTCGGCGCTTTCATGGCTCTGTTCCTGACGGGCCTGAATTTGAACATGTTCTCGATGATCGGCATCCTGATGTCGATGGGCCTCGTAACCAAGAACGCTATCCTGATCGTTGACTACACGAACACAATCCGCAGGACAAAAGGCGTCAGCCTGAGGGAGGCCCTGCTGGAAGCCGGCCCGATCAGGCTCAGGCCTATTATCATGACAACATCGACCATGATCATCGGCCTGTTGCCGATGGCCGCCAGCGCGGGAGGTGCCGGCGACATGAGGACAGGCCTTGCAGTCGTCGTGATTGGTGCCCTTGTCAGCTCCACGCTTCTGACGCTCGTGCTCGTTCCCGTCATGTACATGGTGATGGACGGGCTCAGGTCGCGATTCGGCAGGAAGAAGGTGCCCGAGGCCGGATACGTGCCGGAAGCCACCGAATAGGCCGCGTTAGCGGGCAAGCACAATGGAAGAAAAACAGGCTGCCAAGCAATGGTATAATACCGCGGGCAGCCTGCTTTTTTTTTATTCTATAATATGGCCTGCCGGAAACCTAAATTTAAACTTTAGGCAAGCTGAGATCGTAACCCGCTTGTGAATTATATAACAAAATCCTTAAAGAGTGCCTGCCCAAACGCAATTTTTTCTTAAGTTGCGAGCCTTTGTGCTTACGGATTATATTGGGGGACACAGCTAAATGCTTTTACCAAAGTTATTTACAACGCTGAAAACATATAACAGGCAAACATTTTTTTCAGACCTTTCCGCCGGCATTATTGTCGGCATAGTGGCATTGCCGCTGGCTATTGCCTTTGCCATTGCCTCCGGGGTGACGCCCGAGAAAGGCCTTATCACCGCCATAGTGGCGGGATTCATAGTCTCTGCGCTCGGCGGCAGCCGAGTTCAGATCGGCGGGCCGACCGGCGCTTTCGTGGTGATCGTTTACGGCATAATAGCTCAATACGGAATGAACGGACTGATCATCTCGACGATCATGGCAGGCGTGATACTTATTATTCTCGGCCTGGCAAAGCTCGGCTCGATCATCAAATTCGTGCCCTATCCCATCATCGTTGGATTCACCAGCGGGATAGCCGTCGTTATTTTCTCCACGCAGGTTAACGATTTCCTCGGCATGGGGCTGAAGAATATACCATCCGAATTCTTCGATAAGTGGTGGTGCTACATCACTCATTTCCAGAATATAAACTATTACAGCCTGGCCATCGGCGGCGGTTCGCTTCTTTTCATGATTATCTGGAACAGGTTCAGGTCCAGGATCCCCGGTTCAATCATTGTGATAGTGCTTTCCACACTCGCGGCATCAATCTTCCAGCTGCCTGTCGAAACGATTCAAACACGCTTCGGTGCAATACCCAATTCCCTTCCGGCGCCGGCTTTCTCTCCTATCAGCTTCGCGATGGTGCGCAACCTGATCGGCCCGGCAATGACAATCGCGCTGCTTGGCGCCATCGAATCTCTGCTTTCGGCTGTGGTGGCCGACGGCATGATCGGCGGAAAGCACAGGTCGAACATGGAACTTGTCGCACAGGGGGCTGCAAACATAGCTTCAGGGCTCTTCGGCGGAATACCGGCCACGGGCGCGATAGCCAGAACAACTACAACTATCAATAACGGAGGGAAGACACCTGTTGCCGGCATCGTCCACTCGATAGTGCTGCTGCTTATCATGCTGATATTCGGCAAGCTTGCGATGCTGATTCCGCTTTCATGTCTCTCGGCCATACTGATCATCGTTTCTTTCAACATGTTCGACCGCAGGGAATTCAAAAATTTGAGAAAAAGTCCCGGAAGTGATGCCATCGTGCTTCTGACGACTTTCACGCTGACGGTTGTCTTCGATCTTACCATAGCGCTCGAGGTGGGCATGTTCATGGCCGTGCTTCTTTTCATGCGCAGGATGGCACTCGTCACCAATATCGGCGTCATCACCCGCGAGCTGACGGACACGGAAGAGCACCCGGACGAGCAGTCCATCGACACCAAAACGATTCCGGCAGGCGTAGATATTTACGAGATTAACGGGCCATTCTTCTTCGGGGCCGCGTCCAAATTCCGCGACATGATCGAGGCGCGGAAGAAGAAGCCGCGTGTTGTCATCGTCCGGATGAGAAACGTGCCCGCGATTGACTACACCGGCATTCATTTTCTCGAGGAGTTCTATGACGATATCAGGAAAAAGGACGTGCATATTATTTTCTCCGGGGTGCACGCCCAGCCCTTCAGGGCGCTCGAGCAGAGCGGATTTCTGGGCCGCGTGGACAAAGAGGACCTCTGCACCAATATCGATTTCGCGCTCGCCCGCGCAAGCGATGTGCTGCAGGTGACAGGCTGAAAAATGCCAACTCCTTTTTATTTCATGCTTATATGTACTTTTTTTATTAATTTAGCATTTTCGTGCCGGTTTTATTTATAATTTCTGGATTGTGAATAATGGAAAAAACGGAGAAGAAGGGCAAAAAAAGCATCTATATTTTTCTGACTCTGCTTCTGGCAGTTGCAGCCGTAACGGGATACAAGTTTATCTCACCCCGATTCGAGTCTGCCCCGGGGCCAAGGCCGGCCGCCGATTCCACAAAAATTGACACCACGCAGCAATATAGTCCCGACTTCCTGAAAGCAGTCGTGCTCGAGGATTCATCCGAACAGGTGGTCAGGGTGAGCGACGAGAGCGGCCTCAAGCTGGAATATGGCGAAGACGAGAACGCCGGAAAAAATATAAGACGCGTCTTCACGGGAAGAAGAATAAATATCATTGTCACCGGGGTTGACTCCCGGCTGGGAGACAGGAGCAAGCACGCCGACGCCAACCACGTGATCTCGATTCTGGTTGACAGCGGCAAGATCGAGATGACTGCCATCCCCAGGGATTCATACGTTGACGCCGGATACCCGGATTCAACCGGACTGAACGAGCTGACATACGTCCGCGCCAATTTCGGCAGGGAAAGATACCTGCAGGAAGCAGCGAAAATTGCCGGGCTCGACAAGATTCACTACTGGGCGGAAGTAGGCTTCTCGCAGGCCATGGGCATACTCGAGTTCCTCGGTTTTAAAAACTCCGGCGAGGCGCTGCAGGTGCTTCGCAACCGCAAGGGCCTGGGCGGTGACGACTACCAGCGGGTTTACAACCAGGCGCAGTTCATCCGCCAGATGATGATCGGCCACTTCAACAAGCTCGACGGCATACTTGGCGACATTATTCTCAGCGGCGGGCTCTCGCTTATCGAAACCAACCTGACACATTCGGCGGCGAAGGATATTATCGCGCAGCTGCGCAAGGCAGGCTTCCCGAAGAAGCCGTCCGATGTTTCTATCGTTGTGCGCCCGCCTATTCCTATAAAATACAAGGTGTTCGACTTCACAGACCCGCAGACGATTGCCACACTGACACAAAGAATCGAGCGCTTCAACAAGTGGTATGACAAGAAAACCGGGGACACACTCGGAACGCACTGCACCACGAGGAAAAGGAACTTTTCGGCCGAGGTGGCCTCGCGGCTGGACAGGGCGCTGAGGTCCGTGGCTGCTGATACATCCAGGAAGCCTCAGAACGTCATCAACAAGCTCAGGACCTATTTCGATCAGCACGCGTGGTTTCAGATCACCGACCAACCGACAAGGGCACGCGTAAGGGATGAGTTCGCGAGGCTGCTCAGCACGGCTTACTACAAGCAGCGGAAGCCCAAGATGGCAAAATGGGTGATGGACGTCGTTGAAAATGAAAAGAAAATGCTGGCTAATCCGTTATCAACATCAAGTGGAAATAGCGGAACAAACAAAGGTAACAAGGCAAATTTGGGCAGGTGAACATGAAAAGGTTAATACTGATCCGTCACGCGAAATCAAGCCGGGACAACCCCGAGCAGGATGATTTCGAACGCCCGCTCAACAGCCGCGGGCTGAACGACGCACCCATGATGGCTGAAAGATTCCTTGCAAAAGGTATCTTGCCTGACCTTATTATTTCTTCGCCGGCCTTGCGGTCGAAGGCTACGGCTGAATTCTTCGCGGAAGTGCTCGGCATCGAGAAGAAAAAAATCCACACGGACAAGCATTTCTACGAGCGGGGCGCCAAGTATATCAGCAAGACGATTCGGGAGATGAATAATTCCGTCACGTCTCTCATGATTTTCGCGCACAATCCGGACGTCACTTCGCTGGCTTCGTACTACACCGGTGAATACTTCTCCAGCGTGCCCACTTGCGGCATGGTCTGCATCGAGTTTGATATCGATGATTGGAAAAAAGTCGAGGATGAAAACGGGGCAGTAGTTTTCTATGAATTTCCCAAACAAATCCTCGAGGACTGACGGCTTGAACAGCGGCGCACGATTTAGAAAAGTATTTATTACCGGAGCATCAAGCGGGATAGGAAGGGCAGTGGCGAAACAGCTCGCGGGGAACGGCTCGGAGCTCGTGCTTGCCGCGCGGCGTAGGGATCTGCTCGGCCGGGTGTGCGGCGAGATCAACGACAGCGAAGGAAGTGCGGCATTCACCGCCTGCGACGTAACAAATGCCGAATCCGTCGCCGCGGCAGTCGATTTCGCGTTCGAGACGCTCGGAGGAATCGACCTGGCCATAGTTAACGCTGGCGTCATGGGCTCGGAACCGATTATCAGCATGGACGTGGATAAAGCAAGGGCCGTATTCGACGTGAACGTGTTCGGGATGCTTAACACACTGACCACTCTCGCCCGGCGCATGAAGGGCAGCGGAGCAACAATAGCAATCGTCACTTCGCTCGCCGACGCCAGGGGCTTCCCCTATTCTTCATCTTATTCCGCAAGCAAAGCGGCCGCCTCGCATTTCGCCGAGGCAGCGCGCATCGAGCTGAAGAAAGAAGGCATTAACGTTGTGACCATTAAGCCGGGATTCGTGGAAACCGACATGACGGCAAAAAATAAATTTTACATGCCGTTCCTGATGCCCGTGGAACGAGCGGCCAGGATCATTGTCGATGGATTGGAAAGCGGCAGGAAGAGGATCAGCTTTCCTTTGCCGACCGCCGTGCTTTCCTGGGTGGCCAAGGCCATTCCCGCGGCACTTTTCGAATCAATTTTCTCGCTATGGCACAAGAACAATAACACGAAAAAAGAAAGCAAGGAGCAGGAGCAATGACGAAATCGTCCCCGATCGGTGTTTTTGATTCAGGCATCGGAGGGCTCAGCGTCCTCAGGCAGCTAATCCGCTTCCTGCCCTACGAGCGGTATATTTATCTCGGCGACACGGCCCGCGTGCCCTATGGCAACAAATCGGAAGAAACCGTGCGGCGCTATGGCGGCCAGTGCGCCGAATTCCTCCTCTCGAAGGGCGTGAAGATGATAATAGTGGCGTGCAACACCGTCTCGGCCGTTGCACTGGACTCCATACGCGCCATGGCCGGCGAGGATATACCCGTGATCGGCATGATCGTACCCGCCGCCGGCGCCGCGCTCAGGACCACCGCAAACGGCAGGATCGGCGTGATCGGCACCCGCGCCACCATCAACAGCAACGCGTACTGCAACGAACTGCTCCGCCTCTCGGCCGAGAATCACGTGGACGTCTATTCCAAGGCGGCGCCGCTCTTCGTCCCGCTCGTGGAAGAGGGTATGACGCGCCACCCGGCGGCGAGGCTCATCGCCGAGGAATACACGGCCGAGCTGAAAGAAAAGGGGATCGATACACTCGTGCTCGGTTGCACTCACTATCCGCTGCTCTCCCCTATGCTGAGAGAGATACTGCCCGAGGTCAGCCTCGTGGATTCCGGCGAACAGGCCTCCGTGACGGCGCTCAGGCTGCTTGCCGAGAGCGGTGCACTTGAGGACGAGCGGAACGAGTTCATAATGAAGCCGCGAGTGGAGTTTTACGTCACCGACCTGCCCGCCACGTTCCACGAGCAGGCGGCAATCTTCCTCGGCTACGACGCCGAGAGCCCCAAAAAAGCAACGCTGGGCGAATAGAAAACTTGTCGGAAAGAGAAATAATAGCTATATTGAATCGTTAATGCAAGAGAAGCTGTTCTTTGAAAACATGGGGATGTTACGGAATCGACAGGGTGACTGAAGCTGAATGCTGCATGTCGAGCTCCACCGGTGAGTGCTCGTAAATACAACCGGTAACTTATAAATGCCAACTATGATTATGCATTGGCCGCATAAATATTAGCGGTCACATCCTTTGAGAGGCAAGCCTGCCGGCTGATCAAAGGATGACGCAACAGGCGGGCTGGCGCGGAACTTTTCGAAAGGGAACCGCGCGACACTTTCTTTCGATAGCAACGAGAATACCTGTTGTTTGGTAAAGCTCGGAGCGAAATAAAATCAAACAACTAAACATGGAGACGCATCAGAAGAAGCTCCTTGGACGCGGGTTCGAGTCCCGCCATCTCCACTTTCTGAAAGCCGCCGGGAAGGATTCCGGGGGCTTTTTTTGTTTTGCCGGAAGGATTAATCCGGAAAGCTTTATCCAGGGCGTTACCTCTATCATTAACCAGGAAAAGGCTTCAATGCTGATAAACAACATAACATATTCAAAAACTAAAGACAGTTATGAAGACAGTATATTTACAATCAACAATTTTCAGGGTTCGCTGCAATCCAACATTATGGAAGTAAAAAAGCATGTTCAAAATTATTTAAAATATGATTCTACGAATGAGAACACGTTTGCCCGGGAATTGGAAGCCAATGACATTAACTTGTATTCGCCAAACTACCGAAAGGCTTCAGGATACCAACACCACTGGGTAGTTACAATCCTGACTGGGCAATAGTATTCGACTCAAATGAATATAAATATGTATATTTCATAGCAGAAACCAAAGGCAGTATGAGCAGCCTGCAGTTAAGGGAAATAGAGAAAAAGAAGATCGAGTATGCAAAAAAGCACTTTGAAGCCCTTGGCCATAGTGACATTAAATATGACGTGATTGACACATTTCAATCCTTAATGGAGAATGTGATGAAGTAGCCTTTGCAAAAACTGCAGGCGAATATGCAGAAGCCAGTTTATCACAATACCGCCACTGTGGCTTTAATTGCTAAATAGCGAACAGATATAAGAAAAAGCCGCGGCATGATAAAAGTGCAATAAAGCTTGACTGAGAATGTGTAAAGAGTTATATTATCACAACTTCAATTTACTCTTTTTAAATTAGGTCTAAAATTATGAACATTCCAGCACGGCATCTATCAGTAAGGGTTCCCTGGCATGATCAATCCTGGAATGGAAAGGTCTGCTGCCAACCAAAGGAAAATGGTTCTTGTATGTTTCTGCCCCGGATCGGCGAATCCAAAAAACCTGATATCGAAGAAATTCACAAAGCACAATGGCTTCATGATTTGAACCTTGATGACTTGCCCCCATGTGTCAACGAAAAAGCTATGTTTATGTCGCCCCACCAGCTTTTTAAAAAGGTCACCCATCCATATGCAAAATATGATGGATGCAAAAAGTTTTATGGTCATTACCGCGAAACTCAGTATTGCTTTCCGGCTTACAGTTTTTCGGTTGTACCATATAATTGGATGATTAAAAACAGCCAGGACAATACTTCACTGAAGGCAACGGAACTGCAACTTGACTATGACATTGACAGGGAGCCAATATTGCCGTTTCAAAATGCTTGGATTCAGCAAAAGGATAATCAAAAATTATTGCTCGATGCGTTTATTAACCCTATCATACCGGGCAGTTCACTGGTATTCATTTATGCAAAAAACATACCTTATGTTGACTCTACATCCAGAATACTGTTAGGTGTTGGTAATATTTCAAAAATTGGCAAGTTAACTGAATACAACTATGCCTGCAATAACGCTGATGCCTTCAAGAGTATTCTTTGGGAGCGTCCTGTTTATCATACCATCCGCGAGGATTTCAATGATGGATTTTTGATGCCTTATCATGATTTGATCGAACTTCTTGATGGAAATCACAACAACAATATCAACATAAATGACTATATTGCCTTTGCTCCTACTTTCGAAGAATTTTCCTATGGCTCAGAGTGGGTATCCAATGATTCAGCAATAGAATCACTGCTGATTATGCAAGGAAAGTTAAAAAAATTCGAAGAGTTGTTGAAAACCAAAACATTTACTACCCAGTTACGATGGATTGACAACCAGCTTTCCAGATTGTGGAAGATGCGAGGCCCATTCCCGGCTTTAGGTTCAGTGCTCTCGGGTCTTGGTTTGACTGATGGCAATCTTATATCATGGGAGTTGGATCATAAAATCCGCAATCTTGGCACAAATGAACTAACAGAAAACCCTTGGGA